>JACUUR010000086.1 GCA_014859205.1 Dehalococcoidia bacterium
TTCGTCTTTGCCAGCAGCGCAGCTTTGCAGCAACCTGGTCGGTGCGTGTGGCTGCGAATGTGCATACCAATTGTATTTGACAAATCCAATCGCTGTGCTAGAGTGTTGTGGGAGATGAGGTGAAGTGGGAGTATCCCACTAGCTGAGCGCTTCGCTCGCGTAAAGGGGCAACATGGCAAGTGTGATCAAGGATACCGAAGTGACTATGGTAGCTGCTAGCGTGAAGCCGGATGCCAAGAAGCGTGTGGTCCTGCCCAAAGCCTTGGTTGAGGAAGGCGTCACGTATCACATCTACGCCAATAAATTCGGGCAGATTGTGCTCGATCCGCAGGTAACCATCCCAGCCTCAGAGGTGTGGTTATTCAAGAACCCCGAGGCGCTTGGGTCGGTCCAACGGGGGCTTGCCGATGCTGCGGAGGGCAGGGTATCAAAGGTTGACTTAGACACTCTTTAGGGTTGGCCGTGTCGTTCGAGCTTGAATGGACCGACGAAGCAAAGGCAACCTATGCCCGTCTCAGAAGTGACGCATCGCAGACGAAACGTTATAACGCCGTAAAGAAGACGATACGGCTGCTAGCTGAGAATTCCCGGCACGATAGCCTGCAGACTCACGTGTTTCTCAGCCTGAAAGGGCCCAACGGAGAGAAAGTCTTCGAGGCATATGCGGAACAGAAGACGCCGGCGGCATATAGAGTCTTCTGGTATTACGGTCCTTCCAGAGGCACGATCACGATTCTTGCGATCACCCCCCGTCCGTAGTTAATGCTATACAGACCGTGGACCGTGCCTTGATCGAGCAGGCGGGATGTGTCATATTCTCTCGAATAGCAGGAAGTATGGAGGCAAGATCGTTAGAAGGACTCGACCAGGTTAAACTGGCGCGCTACGTCGTCGAGGTACTTCGGCGGACGATGCTGCACTACGGCATCTGGTTCAACGAGATCGTGCACCAGCTGGGACTGGAAGAGGCCATTCGCGTCGAGCAGGAGGTGTCCGCTTCTCTTGTTCCGACAGCTATGAAGCGGCTGGCCAGGAGCCTTGGCTTCCAGACTACTGAGGACGGTCTGCCGCTCCGGCTGGTGAACATGGAGAAGGAAGAGCTGGTCGGCTTGATAGACGCCTTGTCGGTCAACTGGCTGGCCAATGACGGGCTGTGGTTCCAGGTTGTTGAGAACAACCACGACATGTATACAGGCAAGAGGTGTAACGACACATGCTGGACCAGATATTCGCCAGTGGAGGCGGCTATGATCAAGTCCTTCTTGGAGCTTCCCGAGCAGAGTGGACTCGGAGGCCTGGAGCAAGCTTTGCGCTTTCGACTTTACGCACGCATCAACGAGCAGACCAGCGAAAGGTCGGTCGAGGGACTCACTTTTCGTATGGTGAAGTGCCGCGTCCAGGAGGCCAGAAAACGGAAGGGACTGCCCGACTATCCCTGCAAGTCGGCCGGTGTGGTGGAATATCAGACGTTCGCCAGCACGATAGACTCAAGAATCAAGACCGAGTGCATCGGCTGCCCGCCCGACGAGCACCCGGAGTCATGGGCTTGCGCTTGGGGGTTCTACATTCCAGGGTAGGCGCCAGGCCACGGTACCGCCACCGGGGACGGACAACCAGATCCTTGCGTGCCTGTACACCGGCGAGGCATGATTAAGGTATAATCCAGGAAACAGCTATTCCGGAGGGTGAATGAAATCATTAGTCGTCTGTTATTCTGTTAGTGGTAAGACCAGGCTGGTATCCCGGGTGATCGCCGAGGCGCTGAACACAAAGGTGGTGGAGATCAAGGAGACGAAGACCAGAAGGGGGAGGTTTTCCCTGTATGTCATCGGCAGCTTCGGGGCTTTGACGAATAAGGGCAGTAAGATCAAGCCGCTCGATCTCAATCTGAAGCAATATGACAGGATATTCCTCGGTTCGCCGATCTGGGCGTCCAGACCGGCTCCGGCCGTCAACTCGTTCATATATCAGACAGACTTCGACGACAGAAGCGTCATTCCGTTCTTCACCATGGGCGGCGACAACGCAGACAAAGCCCTGGCTAACGTCAGAGCTAAGATCGAGAAGAGCGGGGGCAAGGTGGCGGGCTCCTTCGCCATAACAACGAATAAGGTGTCGGACAAGCAGATAGTAGCCAGGGCCAAGGAGGCAGCCAAGCAGTATTCAGGCTGAGGTCGGTTCATGCCAGGACACCTCCCGGCTCCCGACCTATGGCGAGTCGCGAAGCTGACTTGACTATTCAGGTATGGAGCGATCTGTGCTGGGCAAACTGACATTTCTGGGTGCGGTGCGAAATGTCACCGGGTCCTGCTACCTCCTGGAGACTAACGACACCCGCGTGCTCATAGACTGCGGGATGTATCAGGAGAGGAAGTACCAGGATAGAAACTGGCAGCCATTCCTGTTCGATCCCAAGTCGCTCGATGCCGTCTTCCTGACCCATGCCCATCTGGACCACTGCGGACTACTGCCCAAACTGGTGCGCGAAGGATATAAGGGCAAGATCTACTGCACTCAGGCGACGGCTGAAATAGCCCAGATTATTCTGCTAGATGCCGCAAAGCTACAGGAAGAAGATGCGCGATACAAGGCAGAACGTCACAGAAGGGAGGGGCGAAGCGGGCCTCATCCCGAGATACCCCTTTATACCGTGGACGATGCCGAAGCAGTCGAGCCGCATTTCTCGGCCGTAGGATATCTGGATTGTGTCAGCATCAACGGCAACGTCGAGGGCTGTTATTATGAAGCGGGCCATGTGCTGGGCGCGGCGGTCATAAATATAGACATCCGACAGGACGGCAAGAACCACAGGTTGATCTTCTCAGGCGATATCGGCGAGCCCGACCGGCCGATCATAAATGACCCGGCAGTGTTTGATGAGGCTGAGTACATAATAATAGAGTCGACCTATGGCGACCGTACGCATGAGGAACATGAGAGTATCGATATCCAGCAGCAATTGCGCGATTGTATCAACAGGACGGTGCAGGCGAAGGGCAACATCATCATCCCCAGTTTCGCGCTGGAGCGGAGCCAGGAACTACTGTATCACCTCAACGAGTTGTTTTTGCGCAAGGAGATCCCGCCTTTGCTTGTCTTTCTTGATAGCCCCATGGCAATACGGATCACGGAGGTGTTCAAACGTCACGCGGACCTCTTTGACGCGGAGATGATGAAACGTCTGCGTCAGGGAGACGCCTTTTTCAGCTTTGAGAACCTCAAGATGGTGCAGGGCGTAGAGGAGTCCAAGGCCATTAACAACATCAAAGGGAGCAGTATTATCATAGCCGGCAGCGGCATGGTAACCGGCGGCCGTGTGAAGCACCATATCGTCAACAACATTACCAGGCCCGAAAGCACAATACTTTTCGTCGGCTATCAGGCCGAAGGAACGCCCGGCAGAGCTTTGCTCGACGGAGCAAAGGAGCTTCGTCTCTTGGGGCAGACACATAAGGTAAAAGCACATATTGCCAAGATCGATGGCTTTTCTGCCCACACCGACCGTGACGGGCTACTGGCCTGGCTATCCGACATACATGTCCCGCCGCGCTGTGTATTCGTAACTCACGGTGAAGAGAAGGCAGCCATTAGCTTCGCCGAGATTCTGAGGGAGAAGACCGGGTGGCATGTCGAGGTCCCGCAATACAAAGACACTGTGGATCTCGCATGAGTGGCCAGGCGAGGCGAGAACTGGATTTTGCGGTCGAATCGAGTTATCATCAAGAGATCACGGGAAAAATGATAGGATCGGAGTAGAGCATCCCGCAAAAGGAGGAAAGCATGTCAGACGAAAGAAGGCGCTGGTATCGTGGCTCGCCGGTTTCCGCAGTTCCGATCTGGTTCATGGGCTGGTTGTTCACCATCGGTTACGCCGGTCTGGTCTGGTGGGAGATTCTGCTGGCCATAGTAGTATGGCCGCTCTATCTGGGGCGGGCGCTGATCTGATTACGGGCAAAAGAACTCACCCGTCTGCCCACCGGGGGCTTGTTCAGTGGCGGCAGACTGGAACGTAAGCGGTGCTGATCTAGCGTGTGGGCAGCCCATTGAGGCGGAGATTCTCCATCGCCGGACTATGTAGTGCGACCCTTCAGGGTCGTGCGGTACGGGCCTCAAGTCTCCTGCTACACTCTGGGACATCCTCTGCCTTGGATTGCGATGATGGTCAACGCAGCAGGGGCCCTTTGCGGGCGAAGCAGGCATCGGCCTCTCTCTGTGTAGTGCTTGAGAGTCACAAACCCTGACCGGCGTTCCAGCCGATAGTGCTATAATGGTATATCGTACGTTGAAGTGACCGGAACAGACAATGCCGCGCAGAAGGAAGCCTTTATCCTTCCGTATTTCAGAGGTGGCCCGTGTGGTTGGCGCTAGCCCGAGCCGGCTTGCCTATTGGGATAGGACCGGCCTGGTCAGCCCGAGTCTGAGGCGCGCCTCCGGCCGGGGTTCACGCCGCCTCTACTCCGTAGAGGATATCTTCGAACTGAAGATATTGGTAAAGCTACTTGACAGTTCGCTGTCGCTGCAGCGCATTCGGTCGAGCTTCCAGTTCATCCGTGGCCAGTCCAGAAATCTATCATCCCTCGTAGTGCTCACGGACGGGAAGACTGTGTATTTCTACCAGGATTACGGTGTCCTTGTCGACACACTAAAACAGGGGCAGACGGTGTTGCGCATCGCGGTGCAGGACCTGATTGCAGACGTACAGGAGAGGTTGACTGCCAGACAGTGAGCAACAAGTGGCCGGTCGTGGCGCATTCCGGCCAGGCAGCATGCGGCCTCAGTAGCTGCACGGAGAGTGGCCGATCCTTCAGGTTGGCTATTTGACGATCTTGCTGATCGCCTTGAACTCCGGGCCTTTGGCTATCTTGAGCAACTCGAACAATACGGTCTCTGTACTGGTCAACGCGGCACCGTTGCCGCTCATCAGGTTGAAGCCTGTCATCCTGTTCTCGGGTGTTCGTGACGAAACGGCGTCTGTAACCACCTGAACTTCATATCCTGACCCTATCAGGTCACTGACGCTCTGATGTACGCAGACATGGCTCTCTATGCCTGACACGAGTACTTGCCTCGGCCCCAGGGCCTGCAATCTGCTCACGAAGCTCTCGTCGCCACAGCAACTGAAGCTGAGTTTCGGCACGGGGTCTACGTTAACTAACAGCTGAGATACTTCCCGCACGGTTGCTCCCAATCCCTGAGGATACTGCTCCGTGACGATGATCGGAATGCCTAACACCAGCATCCCTTTGATCAGTTTCTGCAGATTGTCGATCAGTTCTTCTCTTTGGTGCATGACGCGCGTCAGCTTCTCCTGCACGTCGATGACTATCATGACAGTATCATCTATTCGCAACATGATTGACGCCTCCCGTTGTTCATCTTTGCCCCCATACTACGGTCTTGCAGATCGACCTGTCAAAGGCCTGAGTGATTTCCCGATGATTGGATGGCACAGATGAGCATTGTAGCAGTTCAGAGCGGCCGGCGGCTGGCTTCGGAGTGAGTTAAGCACTGACGGACGGCGTGATGATATACTTGGGAGACAAGAAATCTATGCAGGAGGGATAGTATGACGGCTAAGAAACACTTCACCGCTGCGGAAGCAAAACAGATCGGGGAGGCCCTGGGCATTGACTGGAGCAGATTCGACGTGGAACAGTATCGCATGGGCCTTGATGTTGAGCTAGAGCACGGGATGTACGACCTGCACACCAATGTTACGAATGATGATCCTATGATCACGGGTAAGATAGCCCTGGCTCATCTCAACGAGTTCCCGGACTACTACACCCGGCTGGAGAAGATGGAGCGGGAAGCCGAGGGGAAGCTGTAACGACCAACTGGCAGCGGGTGGATTCGAACCA
>JACUUR010000008.1 GCA_014859205.1 Dehalococcoidia bacterium
CTGAATCTGAAGTCCATGTATCCTGCCCTCCAATCCGAGAATCATGATAGCTGGTATCAGCTTCTTCGCGTTGTTTCAGTCATGGATCCGTCCTCCCGGAAGACAGCCTCCCCATCATTATATCGCACGGCCAAAACCGTCACAGAGCTAGCCTTCTCCATTCTCACTGCCGGCGCCGTGACCACCGGCCCTTATGCCTCTGATACACTGGTCATTCAGCGGGCAACCCTTCAGGCTCGTACGCCAGGAGACTGAAGCCGCGCACTATAGCTGAAAGACCCTGCCCTCCATTCAGCCTCACCATTCCACTACCGGGAGCGGCAAGCCCTGCTGCTATCTGTTGACAGGTCTGAAAGCTCTCAGATCTGTCAATCTCCCCTCGGTTTTCTCGGCCCAGACGACTTCCACCGGCATATCCACCTTAAGCTGTTCAGCTTCGATCTTCTCAACCGGCATGAAGATCGTGGAGTCGGCCCCTTCAAGCTTTATGGCTCCAATCACCTTGGGCGCATCGAGCGCCCTGAAGTTTCCACTGCCATCGAGTTCAACATGAGCGACCGTGTAACTGAGTAGTGTTCCTTTGCCCGGGATTTCGGTGAGGTCCTGTTCAGATATGCTGGCATGACACCTGCCGCATCGGTCTCTCGGCGGAACATAGACATAACCACACTGCCCGCATTTTCCACCGAGTATTCTCCTCTGCTCAAGTGCCTTTATGAACCTCTCCATCTGCTCCCCAACAGACCAGCGGAACCCGGCAACAGCAGGGATCGGCGCTCTTACCTTCGCCATTCCGATTTCCGGTTTCATTCTCTTGCCCTCCTTAATCTCTGATAGGCTCCACACCTTCAATATCGCTCAGCTTGCCCTCGAGGTCTTCCTTCCAGACCACCTTCACCCTCATGCCGACCCTGACTTCCTCCGGTCTGGCGTTGAGTATAGGCAGGTTATAGGGAGAGTCACTACCGTCAAATCTGACGTGGCCCGGGACCAGGGACTCGCCTTCCTTTACAATACCCAGTTCCACGGGGTCCATGCCCAGCATCTTGTACTTACCTTTTACCATGGGCGGGCTTACTATGTAACTGACGACCGTGCCTCTGTCGCTCACTACCTGCCTTCCCTCCATCCTGATGTGACATCTGCCGCATATCGCACGGGGCGGCACGATCACCTTGCCGCAGCCCATGCACAGCGCGCCAATCAGTTTCTTCTCCCTCAATCCCTCGCAGAATTCATCGAGCAGTGTGTTGGCCTTATACACATGGGCGCCATACGCCCACTCACCCTCTACGCTCAGTGTTTCCGGTCTTTCTTCCTTGATGTATGGCATTCTTACCTCCGTAATAGTCAGTCAGGGGAGGAACCCAACACGGTCACCGTGTTGTAGTTCGTGGAACCACCCCAGCCATGGGCCACTGCGATGTTCACCTTCTTGGGCACCTGGTGTTCTTCAGCCTTCCCCATCACCTGGAGTGCGCACTCCAGAATCCGCAGCATGGCCGCAGCCCCGATGGCATTGGTGGACATCACCCCGCCAGAAGGGTCACAGGGCAGCCGGCCATCGATATCGGTTTCGCCTTTCTCCAGAGCCAGCCAGGCCTTGCCTTCATCAAACAAGCCCAGCTTCTCAGCGAAGAGCAGTTCCTGATTGGGGAAGGGTTGATAGAGCTCCGCCACATCGATCTCCTTCTGCGGGTCTCTGATGCCTGCCATCTTATAGGCTTTCTGGGCCGCCACTCTGGCTCCCATTTGCTCTGAAGAGTCGATAATGCCCACTCCCCCTCCGCTTTCACTGATAAGTTGGTTCTCTTCATCGGTGATCGAGGCCAGCCCCTTGACCCAGGCAGGAGTTCTGACCCTCTTGCGAGCAGTGTTCCCATCGGCAAAGACCAGCGCTGCTGCACCATCGCTGGCAGGACAGACGTGTCCGTATCGGAACGGGTAGGCAACCATCTCAGTCTTGGCTATGTCCTCCGGGGTACAATTCGGCCATTGCAGGTGGGCATATTTGTTCTTGGCCGCGTTACGGCGGGACTTGGCAGCCACCATATCGAAGTGCTCGATCCCGCATCCCGATCGGTGCATATAGTACATCGCCTGGTACACGGCCACCCCGGCAGCCATGCCCACCCCGGAGGTGGCTATGAACCCCTTGAGCCCCATGCCACAGCGAAAGAGGTTCACCTGAGCACCGAAGCCGACATGACCGAGTCCGGTTGTAGCTCCGCTCTCCTTGCTGTCCGAATGCTTCTCCCAGGCCACAGCCAGCACCACATTGTGAAGCCCGGACGCCACATGATAGTAGCCAGCTTGTGCCACCGTGCCTCCCGTCGTCCCACCGGTGGTTACTCTCATTACAGGCTTTCCCGGAGCCCCTATCCAGTCACCGATCCATAGGTCAGGCTGGGCCACTCCGCCAAAACCCTGCATGTTGCCCACTACCACAGCATCTACTTCATCCGGAGTGACATTGGCGTCCTCCATCGCCTTCCAGGCAGCTTCAGCTATCAACTCTGGCTGGCTGACATCCCGTCGCCGACTCAAGTGTTTGGTCTGACCGCATCCTATTATAGCTACTGGTCTTGGCATTGTTATTCACCCCCTAGTACGAAAACGACGTTCTTCTGGGCGCATAGCCCGAACTGCCCGTGGGCCAGTGCCCGGCAGGCGTGCGGCATTTGATAGCCGTTGGCTTCACCGTTTATCTGCTTGGCTGCTTCGATAACCCTTATTAGTCCAGTGGCACAGACCGGATCAGCACCCAGGGCTCCGCCGCTGGGGTTCACCGGCAGCTCACCGTACTTGCTGGTGATGCCATCCTCAATAAGAACTCTGCCTTTGCCCTCCCGGCACAAGCCCAGAGCCTCGTAGATCATCATTTCTTCGTGGGCGAACTTCTCGGAAACCTCCAGAACTTCAAGTTCGCTGACGGGATCCTTTATGCCGGCCATTTCATAGGCCCTCTGTGCTGCCTTTTCCAGCGACTCGAGCCTGTGAAGATTCCTGTCCCTGAGATAGCTGTCCTGGCAACTGCCCGCTCCCAGTATCCAGACCGGACTATCAGTGAACTCCCTGGCTCTTTCCTCGGAAGCCAGCACCAGGGCACAGGCGCCATCACTGATGGGCGACATGGTGAGTTCTCTTATGGGCTCATAGTAGAGTTTGGAGTTCAACACCTCTTCAGGGGTCACGTCCAACATCCTCCGGTGGGCATGGGGATTGCTGGCAGCATTGGCCAGATTCTTGACCGCCACCATGGCGATGTCCTCTTCGGCTACATCATATTTGCTCATGTACATTCTGGCCTGAAGAGCAGCAGTGGCAATATCATTGAGGACGTTGAACTGCCTGTCGAACAGCGGGTCGAGCATATAGAAAGACACCTGGTGAGGGTTTATGCATGAGCCCTGGGTATGGGCTTCCACCAGGGCGACATCATAGATGTCGGTGAGTATCCTCATGAAGGCATAGTAGAGAGCAAGGGTTCCATCCTCCTCGGCTTTCGACTCGTCTTTCAGGTAGGCGCCGGCCGCCATGCCATAGAAGACGCCGGATATCGTTCTGCCGTCCAGAAAGTCGGTGGATGCGGAGACCACGGTATCTACCTCTTTTTTCGTGATACCGGCATCCTCAAGAGCGCCCTTGACGACCTCAAAGACCATATCTTCTCTGGGCAGCGGCATATCATACTGATGATTGGATTGGGCATATCCTACAATGGCAACTCTCCTGGTCATACTTCCTCCTTGAATAAGATCAGATAGGGCTGGATAGGAGCTATCCAGCCCTGATCTCTTTCCCTGATCGCGAGTGATCGAGAGTCTCTGTTCACCCTCTCTAGATTCCTCTATTTATACTGCGTCGGCTTTTCCGAGATGCCCATCATCTGCCTGGCCTGTTTGGGGGTTGCTATTGGACGTCCCATGTCCCGGGCCAGTCTCACCACCCATTCCACAAAATCGGCGTTGCTCTTGGCCAGCTTGCCTGGTTCAAGGAAGATGTTGTCTTCCAGCCCCACTCGCACGTGTCCCCCCAGAAGGATGCTCATGGTTACCATCGGGACCTGCGTCACACCCACTCCCAACACGCTGAACAACGAGTTGGGCGGCAGGTGGCTGATCAGGGTCAGTAGATTCGCCGGCGTGGCATACATGCCGGACTGAAAACCCATCACGAACTGGAACCAGTAAGGGGGATTGACCAGTCCCTCCCTGATCATGAAGTCTGAAAACCAGAACTCACCGGAGTCGTATATCTCTATCTCCGGCTTCACATTCTTCTCCTTCATCTTCTTGGCATACTGCTCTGTCTCGCCATAAGTCCAGGGTATACAGGCATCGATATGAGTAGGTGGCTGTCCCGGTTCGCGAGGTTTGAGAGTGACGCGCAGAATGAAGGCGTGGTTATCAAGGCTAGCTAGTTCAGGCTTAGCGTGTTCTACCCCAGCCAACCGCTGCTCTGTGGCGATTCCGGGAAGGCCACTGGTGGTGTTGTTGATGATCATGTCGGGGCACTTGTCTCTTATCAGCGAGTTGATCCTGAGATAGTCCTCTCCACTATAAGAGGTCTGTCTAGGGTTGTCCTTGTCACGGGCATGAACGTGAACGATGCTGGCCCCGGCCTGGTAACACTGGTAGGCTTGTTCTGCCTGTTCTTCCGCCGTTTCCGGCAGGCCTGGGCAGGACTCTTTGCCGTGCACACTGCCCGTGATCGCTACGGTGACGATCAGCGGCGGCAGGCTGTGCAGGCCTCGCTTGGTCTTCTCCAGATACTGCCAGGGGTCAGCATAATCCCACGTGTAGTCTCTTGGTTCTTCCATGGCGCACCTCCTTCTGTAGTCGCTGACTTGCTGACGACGCCGCCCCATTATACCACAGCACGAACCCCACAATGTCAAGCATCCCTGAGGCAGGCCCCGGTTGTGCTCAACGGATTCCTAGATCAGCTTGAAGTGCTCAATATCGTGCATGGTTCCCGTTCTCTTGTCTCTGAAAACGGCTCTAACACGCATGCCCACGGCTATCTTCTTCTCATCGGTCTCATCGAGCCAGTGCATCAGACTGGTGTCTGCCCCATCCAGCCTGACATATACGTCGGTATACGGCACACTCAACGGCTCGCCAGTGCTCGGGTTGGTATACGGAAGCCGTACCACGGTGAACATCTCAATAACACCTTCAGGCCCCACCTCCACCCATTCATCCATCCTGGCAAAGCAGGGGCCGCATACCTCCCTTGGCGGTATGTAGACCCTGCCACACGAGGGGCACTTAGTCGCGTATATCTTCTTCTCATCGCGCAGTCCCCGGAAGAACCTGCTCCAGTAGGGGCCACAGTGCCAGTCATATGGCACCTCCACCGCCCCCGAATGGACCTTGATGAGCTCGGGTGTTTCGCCGGCCGTTCCTGCCATGCTGCCCCCTTTCATGGTTTGGTGTCCCTCAGTATGGTCACATCAGACCAACTGCACGAGCCGAAGGCAGTAGCCAGTGCCGTCCTTACATTCGGAACCTGTCGGTCTCCTGCCTTGCCCATAATCTGAAGAGCAGCCTCACCCACTCTGATCATGGCCGTGGCTCCGATAGGATTGGTGGCCAGTGGCCCGCCCGACGGGTTCACGGGGAGCTGCCCGTCCATGTTGAAGACGCCTTCTCGAATGAGCCTTGGTGCCTCGCCCCTGCCGCATACCCACAGAGACTCCATCCACTTGACCCCAGTCGTGGAGGCCGGAAGATAGAGCTCCATAACATCTATCTCCTTCAGCGGATCGGTAATGCCGGCTCTCTTGTAGGCCCTGGCTGAAGCTCGCTCCAGGGTGATCAGTTCCTCGTGCTGGAACGGCTCGCCCATGTATACGAAGTCTCGACTACCCGCAATCGTATGTACCCATGCCGGTCTTGGTGCCAGCTTCTCCGCCTTCCCTTCACACGCGTAGATCAGGGCACAGGCACCGTCTGACCTGGGACACATATCCAGCAGCTTGATGGGATAGCAGAGCACGGGCGACTTCATCACATCTTCGACGGTTATTCTGGTGCGTAGGTGGGCATGAGGATTGTTAAGGGCATTATTGTGGTCTCTAACCGATACCAGCGCAGCATCTTCCTCGGTGGCGCCAAAGCGTTTTATGTAGGCAGTGTACTCCGCCGCCAGCGGGCCGATGGCTCCAGCGAAAAAGTCTCTCTCTATGAGCGGCTGACAGCAAGTGGTTATGGCTGCCGTGGTATCAGACGAAGAGTTCATCTCCCATCCGATGGCCAGAACTACGTCGAAAAAACCTGAGGCAACGTGATAATAGCCCGCAGTCGCCACAGTCATCCCGCTCGTGCCTCCCGTGGTCAGTTTCATGATTGGCCTCATGAAGGCGCCTGACCCGTCCACACTCCAGCCGTCTACGTAGTTTATTGCCTCAAAATGGTCCATATTGCCGATGACGATGGCATCGATATCCTTCATGGTTAGGCCGGCATCTTCCAGTGCCCGGGTCACGGCTTCATTTATCAATTCCTGCCCGTTTACGTCATCCCGTCTGGCGCAGTGATAGGTCTGTCCTATCCCTACAATAGCCGTCCTTCTCGCCATTACTCACCTCGCTGGTTACTGCTCGGTACTCACTATCCATACGCAGTGTTGCTGAGCGCAGATGCCATTTATCCCTTGGGCCAGTGCAGTTCTGGCTCCCGCGACCTGTCGCTTCCCGGCCTCGCCCCTCAGTTGAAGCACTGCTTCAGCGATTCTTGCCAGCCCGGCAACAAGAACACTGTGTGCTGACAGAACCCCACCCGAAGGATTAACCGGCAGTTCGCCTGCCATCCCGGTCTTGCCGCTTTCGATCAGCCTGCCTCCCTGGCCCCTGTCACAGAACCCGAGGCCCTCATACCACATCAACTCCATATACGAGAATGCATCGTACACCTCGGCCACATCTATTTGCCGCCAGGGATCCGTGATGCCTGCCATCTGATAGGCCCTTCGGGCCGCGCTTTCTAAAGCTATGGAGTACGTCAGGTCCCTCTCACCAAGCCGGTAGGCATCGGTGCAGTGAGACACTCCTTTCACCCAGACAGGTTTCTTAGCCCGCTTGGCCGCAGCACTCTCGACAGCAAAGATAACCGCACAGGCTCCATCAGAAAGAGGTGACGCGTCGAGGACCTTGATCGGGTCCGCCAGCTTCGGCGACTTCATCACGTCTTCCACCGAGATGTCTAGCGGCACATGGGCATACGGGTTGTTCCTGGCATTCCTGTGGTTCTTGACCGAGACAAGGGCACACTGCTCCTCCGTAACCCCGAACTTCTTCATGTACGCTCTCGCCTGTAGGGCCGACGCGGATATGGCATCAAGGCCGAGGGAGCGCTCATAGATGGGATCAAAGGCTGCATTGGTGATAATCCTCGGGTTACCCTCCGAGACTTTGGAGTGGGCCACCACGAGAGTAGTGTCGTATCCCGACAGGACACGCATTAGCCCGTAGAAAGCTCCGAAGGCTCCATCGCATTCTACCGTGGAGGCATCCTTGCCGTAGCAGCCGGCAGCATCTGCCACTGCCATGCAGGAAATGGTGCGCCCGTCCCAGAAGTCGTTGGAAACGGTTACGACGCTGTCAATGTCGCCTATCTTCATCCCCGCGTCATCAAGGGCTCTGCAGGTAGCCTCATATACCAACTCGGCAACTATGCCCTCCTTGCTCCTTTCATATCTGGTCTGTCCGACTCCGACGATGGCTGCTCGTTCCATTTGCTCGCCCCCTAGACCGGTTTGAAATACTTGATGTCCAGATAGTGTCCCCTTCTTATATCGTTGAATACGGCCCTCACTCTTTGCCCTTCTTCCAGGCTTGCCAGATCTGCTTCCCCTATCAGATGCACCATTCCGGTATCAGCCCTTTCCAGCTTGACCACGCCGTATGCAAACGGCGGCTGCACGGGATGAACGGTAGGCTCGCCATAATGCACAATAGTGAACGTCTCCAGCACGCCCTCATCACCCAACTCCACCCACTCACTCATCTCGACCATGCACTTATGGCAGAGCTTCTTGGGTGGCACAAAGACCGTCTTACACTCGGGACAGCGGATGCCGTAGATCCTTCGCTCATCTCGTAGTCCCACCAGAAATTTGCTGGCTACCTTGCCCGCTGCCCAAGTATAGGGCACCTTGATCCTCCCTTTCTGCACGAGCATGCCAGCTTTATCGACGACGTCAAATATGGTCTCCGGCTTGCCTTCTGGCACTATGACCTCCTCGTCTTGCCGCGTTCCGGCTTCGTTAACATGAGAAGACTGTGTGGAAACTGGTTTGGAAACGCTACGGGCAGATTTTACACGTCACCTTTGACCAGCGTCAATTCCCAAGCTGTGGCAGCTCTTGCAGCAGTGCATCAGGTGTCTCGCCCGATGGCAGATGGGAGTCCGTGAATCGCAAATCGCTCCCTTGACAAACGAAACGAAGTGCGTATATTATGTCTAAGTAAAGCTGTTTTGGAACGCCGTCGACCGGTCTGCTGAGCGACTGGCTTTGTCCGTCAGAGCAGGGAAGAGGTGTCCCTGCTCTTGGTAGATGGACAAGCGGAATAGAAAAGACCATACTTGAGTAAAATAGAGGAGATAACGCTTTAGATCTCTCGGAGCGACTTATCCTTCGCGACATTGCACAGGTTACCTCACCCACCCTCTCCGGGATGGCCTGTGAATTACGAGAAATGAAGGTGTGCATGAAGAGACTGCAGTCTGTCGTCATTGCCGGGTTGTTGCTGTTAATGGCGATCATGCCCCTAGCGGCTCAAGCAGATTCTCCCACCAATTCCATAAGCCTTTCGCCTGATTCCGGGCGACCCGGCGACCTGATCGAAGCAACGGTGAGCGTCTCGATTCCCGGGCGCTACTATATCTGCTGGGGTTCCCGCACAGAGGCAAATATTGTGGGCATATTCACAGCAACCATGGCGGGGGAGCGCACCGTGCCCTTCCATATACGCGAGGTTGCCAAGGGCCCTCACGATGTTTTCCTGACCACCGAGACCTATGATGAACTGGCGAAGGCCACATTTGTGGTCTACCCCACGGTGAAGATCGACCCCACGGAGGGGCCGGTGGGAACCCAGGTATCTATCGAAGGCTATGGTTTCACGGCCAACCAGAGCATACGGATTGTGTTCAACGACACTGTGGCACAAACTGCTACTGCCGATGCTAATGGTAGCTGGACTGCGTCTTATGCGATCCCTCCCTCGCCGGGCGGGACCCGCGTCCTTGACATCGAAGTTCAGGAAGGTGCAGCGTGGGTAGGTTGGATGAGCAGGTCTTTCAGGGTGCTCCCCGCAATCACCGTCACGCCGATTTCGGGCAAGGTAGGGCAACCTATCCAGGTAAGCGGCACAGGCTTTGCCGGGGACGAGAGGGGCATCCAGGTCACCTTCGACGGGGAGGTGGTGAAGAAGGACATTCCAGCCAACGCGAATGGCTCCTGGGACGCCGTGGTCACTGTGCCTCCCCGCCAGAGCGGCCCCACCATCATCGGTGCCTCGGGGCAATGGACCAGAGCCCGCAATGTACCTCCCGTTGAGTTCATTGTGCAAGCCGGAATTCTGGTCGCCCCCAGTTCGGCTTATGCCGGCGACACTGTTACCGTTACCGGAGGTGGTTTCTTGCCCGCGGAAACGGGCATCACCGTTACCTATCGGGGCCAGACTCCTGCTTCAGGAATCACCGCTGATAGGTACGGTGCCTGGGAGACATCGTTCACCCTGCCGGCCAGTCCCTATGGCGACAATGCAGTTACTGCCCATGGCGACGCCACCGCGGCTGTTACGGGCACTGTAAACATAAGGGCCAGACTGGACAGCATCAGCCCGGTTGAAGGGGCTCCTGGCGATTCCGTTACCATCACCGGCACCGGTTTCGGCAGTAATCAGAGATTGACGGTGCTTTTTGACGGGAACCTTTCCCCCACCGAAGTGCGCACCCGGGATAACGGCGATGTTGTCGTGACTGTGCGAGTGCCGGCGACCATCATAGGCACTCAGACGGTGGTTGTCAGAGATGATAGCGGGGCCAGTGACTCGTTTACCTTCAGGGTAACGGAGAAAACCCTGGATGCCCCTGCGCCCATGCTGCCTGAGGATGAGAGCAGAACGAGGCCCGGGGACATAACTTTTCGTTGGGGGGGAATAACGGGCGAGGGCATCACTTACACCCTCGAGATAAGCAATGAACCGGGCAACGTTGTCTGGTCAAGGTCGGGAATCGAGGAAAGGCAATACGAGGTACCGAAGGAGGAACTGCCCCAGGGAACCTATTACTGGCGGGTAAAGGCTGTAGATGGGTTTCGGAATGAAAGCGAGTGGTCCAGCCGCATCTCGTTCAGAGTGTATGCAGTACCCATCTGGGTATGGGTAGTAGTGGGACTGGTGGTCCTGGTGGTACTCATGGTCGTGGCCTATCGAGAGACACGATTCAGGGTAGTCGAGTGAAGCGCCCCGCCTAGAACCCTCTCCTGGCTATAAACGTGCCGTAGATCACAGGACAAGAACTGAGATGATGAAGCACCCTACAAGGCTCACGGGCTCTTGGGCCGTAGCATCGGCTGCTGTTTTGTCCGTCGAATCGGAGATAGGCAGCGGGGGGCTCGTGCCGGTGCGCTGACAGGAGGATAGGGCAATATGGGCTTGTTATTGATCATCCCATTTGTGGCAGCCATCGCAGCGGTGGTCGTGTTCATCGGCGCTTTGATGGGGTTCTTCCTGACTTGTCTAGCGGCCATCGCTACATCAATGGTTGGTCTGTTAGCTCTGGTGCTGCTGATATAAGCCTGAATACAGGCATGTGCGATGACATGAGTATCTACCAGCAGAATCCATCCCGGCGTCCTCAGGAGGATTGGACTACATGGGCTGTCTACTGCTCATCCCGTTAACAGGAGTTGTCCTGGCCGTGGGAGTAGGACTGGGTGCCATAACTGCCATCTTCATGGGCTTGGCCGCGAGCTGGGTGACGACAATGGCCGGCATCATAGCTTTCCTGCTGATACTGATATGAGCCCCATGACAAGTAGCACATCATGAATACTGCCAGTGTGTATCCCCGCCGGGGGGATAGGGAGAACAAGACCGGATGATGACCTGCGCCGGGCTGCTGGCTGTAGCAGCGGTCATTCTCCTGGTAGGCTCTCTGCTGATCCTTGCACTGATACCGCTTGCCATGGCGGTACTGCTGCTATGCCTGTTGCTTATCCTGGCTACCGTCATCTTCATGTGGCGGCACATCTACCCCTGGCTGGTCCGGATGGGAAGGTGGGCCGCCCGCCCTCTGAATATCATCTTCCTGCTCGTTGTCATAGTGGTCGTAGAGCTTCTGCTGCGCTACGGGCTTGGCATGGCAGGGGTTTCGCTGCCGTCATACACACTGCCTGTAGTGGGAGAGACCACGATAATAGGCATAGGCCTGGGGCTGCTGTGGCTGTTCCTGCTCCTCCTGGCCATAGTGGTATGGCTGGTAAGGCTGTGGCGCTACGGCTGGCCTCGGGTGAGAAACGTCTTCTGGGACCTCTGCTTTCGTGTTGTGGCCCTGGGCTGGAGGATACTGGTGGGCATTCCCCTGGGGGTGGTCTGGTTCTTCTACCATCCTCCCGTGCGCTGGTTGCTGGCAGTGCTGCTGTTCTATTTGAGGGGAGTCTCAGCCGCAGTAGCCTGGTTCCTGTATCATCCGCCCTTAAGGGAGTTGATACGTGCCGGCCTGTTCATTACGCGGCTGGTCGTGGCACCTCTGGCCTGGCTAATATATGAACCGCCCATAAGATGGGCCATAGCGGCAGCGCTGTTCTTTATCACACTGATGGCCCACTTCGTCAGCACGGCAATCGAACGTGTTTGGGCGACCGAGTTTGTCAAGGGGGTTAGGAAGATATTGAGGAGAGGGTTAACTGTAGAGCGCGAGTCCTATCAGGACTATAAGTATGCCCACGACGACAGTCGCGCCGCCGCCTAGCAGGCCGGCGACGTCCATATGGTTGAAAATCCGGGTGTATATCTGCCTGCGCAGGGCCAACTGCTGGGGCACTATCCCGCCTGTTTCGCCCGGGGATTCCGCCAGTCCTTTGGCGGAATCCCTATCAAGCATACTGGTTATCAACCTTTTCCACTCTCGCGTCTCACGATAGACCACACCGGATATCACTATTCCCACAATGATCAAGAACAGCCCCAGGATCAGCACCATCATAGCTAGACCAGGGTCAACTATCTCCATTTGCCGCCTCCTTTATTGCATCAAATCGGTTCAGCAGCTCTCCATTCATTCCTGAAGCCCACCCTGCGTACCGCGAGTCCTTTCGGGCCCTTCTTGCTGGCTCCAGGTGACAATGCAGAGGCCTCGTATCAAGCAGGTGTCTGTTGTTCTAGCGTAGCATAGCTACAGCATACTGTCAATAACTCGAGCGTTGCGAAGAGTTGTGCTACAATCCAGCCAGGATCAACATGGTAAGCGTTGACGAAGTCAAGTACTGCGTAGCTTTCTCCGGGATAGCCGGGATCGGCCGGGTGCGGGTATCCCAGCTAAGGGAGTACTTCGGCAGTCTGCAAGACGCCTGGAACGCTCCGCAGAGCGAACTGAAGCAAGCTGGACTGGATTCGCGAACCATAGCTGCTGTGACGGCCGCCCGCCCTGGAATCTCGCCGGAAGCCGAGATGGAAAAACTGGAGCGCTACGGTGTCAGGGCTCTCGTCTATGACGATCCCCTCTATCCCTCAAGACTGAAGGAGATCTACGACTATCCCCCCGTGCTGTATGTTAGAGGCAGTCTACCTGCCGAGGATGAGCCAGGACTGGCCATAGTCGGCACACGCCGTCCCACCATCTATGGGCGACAGGTCACTGAGGAGATCGTGGCCGACCTGGCCCGAAGCGGAATGGTCATTGTCAGTGGATTAGCCCGGGGCATTGACTCGGTAGCCCATCGGGCTGCACTGGATGCCGGCGGCAAGACCGTAGCAGTGTTCGCCTCCGGCCTGGACATTGTCTATCCCGGAGAGAACACCAGGCTGGCTCAAACTATTATGGAACGGGGCGCGCTGGTCAGCGAGCATCCGTTGGGAGTGAAGCCCAGGCCTGAGAGCTTTCCCCTCCGCAACCGGATCATGAGTGGCTTGAGCCTGGGGGTGTTGGTAGTGGAAGCTGGAGAGAAGAGTGGAGCTCTGATCACGGCGCATCAGGCAGTTGAGCAGAACCGGGAGGTCTTTGCAGTCCCGGGCAGCATTCTCTCTCCGGCCAGTCAAGGCACCAACCGTCTCATTCAAGAAGGAGCCAAGTTAGTTCGCGATTACGCTGACGTACTTCAGGAACTAAACCTGACCATCGTAGCACAGCAGGCGGAGTTCAAAGAGTTCTCCCCGGCTGATGGGGTCGAATCCGCCGTGCTGACACAGTTAAGCTCCGAGCCCAATCACATTGACGAGATCTGCCGCCGAAGCGGTCTGGCTATGCCGGAGGTGAGCAGCACTCTGGCCATGCTGGAGCTGAAGGGTATAGCCCGGCAGGTGGGGAGCATGAACTACGTCCTGGCCCGCAGGAGCTGAGGCGGGTTAGATTATGGCCGACAAACTGGTTATCGTAGAATCCCCAGCCAAAGCAAGGACTCTTGGCGCTATCCTGGGACGCAGCTATACTGTCAAGGCGTCTCTGGGGCACGTGCGTGATCTGCCCAAGGCAAGCCTGGGCGTAGACGTAGACGAGGATTTCAGCCCCAAGTATGTGGTCCCGCCCGAGAAGAAGAGGGTGGTTAGCGAGATCAAGAAGGCGGCTGACACGGTCAGACGCATCTACCTGGCTACTGACCCTGATCGCGAGGGAGAGGCCATTTCCTGGCATCTGGTGCAGGCAGCCGGACTGGACAAGGGCTCGCCGCCCGTTCAACGTGTGGTCTTCCATGAGATAACCGGCGAGGCGGTCAAGGCAGCCTTCCAGGAACCCCGTGTCATCAACATGAACCTGGTGAATGCCCAGCAGGCCCGCCGCATCCTCGATAGACTTGTCGGGTACAAGTTGAGCCCCCTGCTTTGGAGAAAGGTGCAGAGGGGGCTTTCGGCAGGCAGGGTACAATCGGTAGCCGTGAGGATGATCGTAGACCGGGAGCAGGACATCCAGGACTTCGTCCCCCAGGAGTACTGGGTTATCGAGGTGAAACTGGCTCCGCCTGACGACGAAGACACGAGCTTCAAGGCCAGGCTCTTCGCCCTGATAGATGGCACCAAGCTCCAGATAGCCAGCCAGGACCATGCAGACAGGATTATCGCCGATCTGGAAAAGGCTGATTATGCAGTTAAGGCGGTGACAACCAAACAGGTGGCGAGGCAGCCTGCACCGCCGTTCATCACCAGCACGCTGCAGCAAGAGGCCTCGCGTAGATTGCGCTTCAGCCCGGGTCGCACTATGGCTCTTGCCCAGCAACTGTATGAAGGCCTGCCAATAGGACATGAAGGGTCAGTAGGGCTCATTACCTATATGCGTACCGACTCCACCCATGTAGCTGCCTCTGCTGTAACCGAGACGCGCGAGTTCATAGGCGAGGAATATGGAGCCCGATTCGTGCCTCCGAAGGCCCGCAGTTTTGCCAGGAAAGGCAAATGGGCGCAGGAGGCACACGAGGCGATTCGTCCCACCAGAATTCACCGGCAGCCGGACCAGGTGAAACCGTTTCTCAACTCGGCCCAGTTTAAGCTCTACGATCTCATCTGGAAGCGCATGGTCGCCAGTCAGATGGCGGCGGCTCTATTCGACACAACAAATGTGGAGGTAGAAGCCCGTACTGCCGCAGGCAAGAAGAAAGCCCAGGGATACCTGCTCAAAGCGAGTAGCTCGGTGGTCAAATTCCCTGGTTTCATGGCTGTATACACCGAGGGCAGCGATGAGGATGAACATGGAGAAAGCTCGGTTGCCCTGCCCGAACTAAAGGTTGGAGGGATGTTGATTTACCTGGGAACATGCCCTGAGCAGCGCTTCACCGAGCCACCACCCCGCTACACCGAGGCCACGCTAATAAAGGCGCTGGAACAGAAGGGAATCGGACGCCCCAGTACCTATGCCCCCATCTTATCCACCATTCAGGAGAGGGAGTACGTCAGTAAGACCGACGGCAAGTTTCGCCCTACCGAACTAGGCGGTATCGTGAACAAGATTCTCACTGAGCATTTCCCCAGAATCGTCGACCCCGGCTTCACGGCTGGAATGGAAGAACAGCTGGACGAAATAGCTCAGGGCAAGCATGAATGGGTGACTGCGCTACGGCAGTTCTATCCTCCCTTCCAGGATACTCTGGATAGGGCCTGGACCGATCTAGAGAAGATCGATATTTCCCAGGACAGCGGTGAGACATGTCCCAATTGCGGCCGCTCCATGATCATAAAGGTCGGGCGGTTCGGTAAGTTCATCGCCTGTAGCGGTTATCCAGAGTGTAAGACAACCATGCCCTACGCTGTCAAGACCGGTGCTTCCTGCCCCGAGTGTGGCGGCGAACTGGTGAAGAGAATCAGCAAGAAGAAGAAGGTCTTCTACGGGTGCAGCAAGTATCCTCAGTGTACATTCGCTGTCAATCGCAGGCCGGTGGCGCAGCCCTGCCCCGCCTGTGGCAAGCTGCTGGTACACTCTAGGGGAGATTGGGCCAAATGCACCGCCTGCCAGCACACGGTACAGGTATCTGAGCTGGACAAACAGAAGGAGGAGGTAGCCTCATGAGAATACTCATCGTTCATGGACCGAATTTGAACATGCTGGGCAAGAGGGAGGAGTCGGTTTATGGCAGACAGACCCTGGACCAGATAGATGCACTGGTGGGTAAGGAAGCCCAGGCTCTAGGCGTGGAAGTGGTGACCTTTCAGTCCAATCACGAAGGGGCGTTGGTAGATTTCGTCCAGGACCAGGCCGGTTCGGCTCATGGCATAATAATCAACCCCGGCGCCCTGACCCACTACGGGTATTCCCTGCGCGATGCCCTGGTTGACAGCAAACTACCAGTTGTCGAGGTCCATTTATCTAGCATCTACCGCAGGGAGGAATGGCGGGCCAGGTCGGTAATCGCCCCAATTGCCAGGGGGCAGATAAGCGGCCTGGGTTGGAGGGGATACATGAGTGCCCTGCAGGTCCTGGTTGCACAACTGAAGGAAGAGCCTCCCCGACAGGGGCCCTAGGGCTGGCCCTGAGAGTGAGGGGCAGTGCCGATGCATGAAGCGCCTTCCCTTCCCATACCGCGGCTAGCTCTGACCGGCAATCTCAGGACCGGCGCTTGTTGAAATCCTCGAGATCGAGGGTGTTGATAAAATCCTTGTATGCCGACAGCCCCTGCAGTTCCTGCTCATCAACCTTGCCCTCGGAAACCGACTTGCCCGTTTCCTCGTCAAGTATGATGCCCGCCTTCTCCAGGACCGATTCGTCGGCGTAGATCGGGGCACCGACCCTTACTGCCAGTGCCAGCGCATCGCTGGGCCGGGAATCGATGTCCAACTTGTCGCCGTCAACGCTGAGGGCCAGCTTGGCATAGAAGGTGTCTTCCTTAAGCCCGGTGACCACCACGTAGTCAACCGATGCACCCAAGGTAGAGATCACGGATTGCAGCAAATCATGCGTCAGAGGGCGTGACAGCTCCACGTTCTGTAGCTTCACCGCAATGGCGTCAGCCTCAGCAGGGCCGATCCAGATAGGCAGATAACGATTGGTCCCTTTCTCCCTCAGAATCACCACCCTCTGATAGTTCATCATGCTGACCCGGATGCTGTCAATCGTCATCTCTATCATGCCGTCCCTCCTTGATAGCGTCTATTCTACACTTATCATCCTAACTAATCAATGACTGCAAGTCAAATGCAGTGCCTTAGAAAACCGGGGGCTCCCGCAGCTTCCCGTGAAGGTGCGCTAGATGCCATCTCAGGCGGGGGAGATCGCAGGCATGACCGAGCACAGCTCTGTCACAGCAGTTGAACGTAGCCTCACCCGCACTATACGGTTCGGGCTCGCTGCTCTCGCCTGTCAGTGAGCGCGCAGCCCTGCTGCCCTAGGCCGTATTCAACTCGGAGGTGCAGTTCGGACACCGACTGGCCTTGATGGGGATGGCGCTAATGCAGAAGGGGCACTCCTTCGTTGTCGGGGCAGCCGGCTCCTCTGCCTTCTTGAGAGCCTGCATCCTGGCTACCGGGCGCACCACAAAGAAGAATAGCACCGCCGCCACTATCAGCAATGTGACCACGGTGTTTATGAAGAACCCGTAGTTGATCGACACCGCCCCGGCAGCCTGTGCCTCCGCCAGCGAAGCATACGGGCCGGGTATCAGCCCCTCCTTCAGTACCACGAAGAGGTTGGCGAAGTCAACGTTGCCCAGGGCCAGTCCGATGGGCGGCATGATGATGTCTCTGACGAATGAGTTCACAACCGCTCCAAAGGCCACACCGATAACTATGCCCACCGCCATATCGATCACATTGCCTCTCATTATGAAAGCCTTGAAGTCGTTCAGCATGCTTCGTCCTCCTATCTAAATCCTTTGTTCCCCTATCATACTCTGCTCCTACTGCAATATCAATGGTTTTCGCCGTTTATATCAAGACTCTTTAGGCTGAGGCGAGGTGGTTGGGGCTGGCGAGCAGTCCCAAGATAGTGTCGGAAAGGCTGGGGCACGCAAACATCGGGATAACACTGGACACCTACAGCCACGTGATACCGGGGCTCCAGGAAGCAGCAGCGTTGCGGTTCGACGTGCTGGTTAAGTCGGAGGTAGGCGAGGAGGAAGATGTTAGCAAAATGTTAGCAGAAGATGGGGGCCCAGATAGCGCGCCTAGAGGGATTCGAACCCACGACCCCCGGTTCCGAAGACCGGTGCTCTTGTCCGCTGAGCTATAGGCGCAAAGGGCAGTTGGGGTGAACGGTGGGATTCGAACCCACGATCTCCAGGGCCACAACCTGGCGCCTTAACCGCTCGGCTACGCTCACCACAGGCACGATCATTATACTTCACAACGCCGGCCCCTTTCAATCTTGCGCGCTAGCCTCCCTGGTCCGTCGCGTCGCCATGTCAAGCTACACAGGCCCGGCAGACATGCTATAATTGTGGCGCCCTGCAGTGCTATCCGGGTAGAGGATATGAGAATTTGCCTGCTCACCTATAGGGGAAATCCTTACAGCGGCGGGCAAGGTATATACGTCTACTATCTGGCGCGCGAGTTCCGGCGGATGGGGCATGAAGTCGAGGTAATAGCCAGCCCGCCCCTTCCCGAAGTCAGCGACGGCGTAACCCTGCACTGCCTCAAGAGCCTGAGCATTTACCATCCGCACAGCTCTCTGGGGACTAATCTACCCAGGGTAAGGAATCCCGTCGACTTCTATGAGCTATGCGCCACCCGGCAGGGGTTCTTTGTCGAGCCGTTGACATTCAGCCTCAGAGCTTATGCCCGTGTTAAGGAACTCTGCAAACAACGGCGTTTCGACATCATCCATGACAATCAGGGGCTCGGTTACGGGCTTCTGCTGATGAAGAGGCTGAACATACCGGTGATAGCCACCATACACCACCCGCTGCCCATAGATAGGCAGGCTGACCTGGAACAGGCGGATGGGCTGAGACAGAAGTGGAGGATTCGAAGATTCTACTCCTTCATCCGCATGCAGGCCTTTGTTTCACGCCGGCTGGAGCGCATCATCACGGTGTCTCAGAACGCCGCCGATAAGACGCGGCTCTTTTTCGGGGTGCCGGCGGATAGGCTGACAGTTGTCTACAACGGCATAGATACCGGAATCTACCACAACAGTGGCCAGCCGGGCGGGAAGCGAGAGGGCCTCATCATGGTAGGCAACACGGACGACAGAAAGAAGGGGGTGCTGTACTTGCTCCAGGCGATGCAGTTGCTGAGAGAGGACGGGGTGAAGCTGACTATCGTGGACGATGCCGAGCGGCACTCTTCATACGCAGACGATGTGGGGCCACTGCCTTCATACGGGTCGCACCTGGTGAATAAGCTCGATCTAGACGGCATTGTGCGCTTTACCGGGCGGCTAACACGCCAGGAACTGGCGCAGCACTACTCGGCAGCCAGGATAGCGATAGTGCCCTCCCTCTACGAAGGCTTCGGTCTGCCTGCGGCTGAGGCCATGGCCTGTGGCACCCCCGTCATAGCCAGCACCGGCGGCGCCCTGCCCGAGGTAGTAGGCGATGCGGGCATACTGGTGCCCCCGGGAAGCGCCCGGGCCCTGGCTGATGCGATCAGGCAGTTGCTCCATGATGAGCAGGCTCAGCTGCGGATGAGCGAGGCCGGGCGAGCCAGGGTTGAGGCGAAATTCGACTGGCAGCAGGCAGCCAGACAGACACTGGCAGTCTACCGCGAGGCGCTGACACCAACATGATCACCGTAGAACCTGAACTGCTGGGCATCAAGGACGGGGACGTCATTCTAGACGCCGGCTGCGGCAACGGCAGGCATTCCTGGGAATGCTATAACAGAAATCATTCCTCCGTCATCGCACTCGACATCGATACGGAGTCCGTCAAGAAGAACTACTATATGTTGCACTCTCTGAAGGAGGAGAGAGGCATCAAGAGCAGCTATCATCTGCTGGTGGCAGATGTTACGAAGCTGCCCTTCAAGCCCGAATGCTTCAACAGGATCATCTGTTCTGAAGTTCTGGAGCACATTCCCCAGGACTCCAGTGCGGTTGAGGAACTGCTCAGGGTCATGCGCAGAGACGGAGCAATCGGGATCAGCGTGCCTCACTACCTCGCCGAGTCCGTCTGCTGGAAGCTATCCAGAGATTACTACGGTTTTCCCGGCGGGCATATCAGGAAGTACAAGACCCGGGAGCTGCTTGCCCTTGCTGACAGGACCGGCCTGTCGGTCTACGCAGTTCGTCGCAAGCATGCCCTGCACTCGTTCTACTGGATAATGCGCTGCATCTTCGGGGTCAAGAAAGAGAATGCCCCCATTCCGTCGCTCTACAACAGGTTCCTGACCTGGGACCTGCGCGCCAACCACAGGTTCTTTCGCTGGCTGGAGGGCATGTTGAACCACCTCTGCCCCAAGAGCATCGCCATCTACACCGTTAGGAAGGAATGTGCCCGGTCACAATAGCGCTGCGCTAGCTGACTGCCGCAGGCCTAGATGCCCGGTCTGAGTACAGAGCGCAGTACTCAAGGCGGCCGACATCAACGCCTTCGCTGAAGCGGCCCTCCCTCGCCCTACATGAAATGAAGAATGAGCGCTATCACTCCACACAATATCAGGAAGATGCCCACCAGATAGTTGAGGATCTTGGGGAAGACCATTATCGCGATGCCGAAGACGAGGCTGATTATCCCTCCAATCAGGATTATGTTTTCCTGTAGCATAGCTTATTACCTCCTATAGTGGACTTACTCCAGTATGCCACGACGGTGCGCGTCTATGCAATAGTTATGGCCTCTTCTGTCGTAAAGCAGGCTTCGCTTCGACGGTATCGAGGCAACTGTGGCGTCTTGTCACCTGTGTCAGCATCCCACCACCACAGTGATTGGGTTTGAGGATGCGACGCCAACACCCGTTGCCTCGTCTGCCGGTAACGAACAGGCCCCCCACAGCTATAGCCAGTAGAGGACAACGGCTATGATTCCCCACACCATCGTCAGAAAACCCATCAGGATGGCAACGAGAATAGGGAAGACCGAGAAGATAATCATCAGGATACCCACAACAATGCTGATCAGTCCCCCAATCAGAATCACAACGGCCTGCATGGCTCTTGTCCCTTCGGCGATTCGATGAGAGCAGTATATCCCCAAAAGAAGCGTTTCTGCAAGGGGCATCGTGCCTTTGTCGCCAGGTGCATCCAGGCAAGAATGAACTTGAACTCGGCTATGCTTCCCGGTAAAATGACAAACGCCATGGTTGGATTTGAGCATATGAAGACGATCTCCCGCACCTCGCCATCTAAGATCGTCCTCCTGATAATGGACGGAGTGGGCGGGCTACCTCATCCCGAGACGGGTAAGACGGAACTGGAAACAGCCAGAAAACCCAACCTGAATCGCATAGCCAGGGAGTCGCTTTGCGGACTGGCTG
This sequence comes from Dehalococcoidia bacterium, assembly GCA_014859205.1. Classification (GTDB taxonomy): domain Bacteria; phylum Chloroflexota; class Dehalococcoidia; order GIF9; family AB-539-J10; genus RBG-13-51-36. Next base: position 21,068 of record JACUUR010000008.1, read on the forward strand.
ACCCTATCGGCCCTGGAATCACACCGGGTAGCGCGCCGGGACATCTGGCGCTGTTCGGGTATGACCCCCTGCACTACCATATTGGCCGGGGAGTGGTGGAAGCTCTGGGAGTGGACTGGGAATTGGCGCCCGATGAGATCGCAGCGCGGGGAAATTTCTGCACCGTTGATGACAACGGGGTCATCGTGGACAGGAGGGCGGGAAGGATCTCCACAGATATGAGTGCCGAGTTATGCCGGCTGCTGGATGACATAGTCGTAGACGGAGCCGAGGTCTCAGTGCGGCCGGTGAAGGAGCATAGATTTGTGCTCATCCTGCGCGGCGAAGCCCTGTCCCCCGAACTCACGGATTCTGACCCTCAACAAGCAGGACTACCTCCCAGAAGCATACAGGCGTTATCGCCCCAAGCGGAGAGAACTGCGGAGATTGCCAACCAGTTCGTATCACAGGCAAGCTCTCGCCTGCGGCACGATCCATCCGCCAACATGCTGCTTCTGCGGGGGTTCTCGCGGCGCCCCAACATCCCCTCCCTGCCTGAAATCTACAAACTGACGCCGGCAGCCATCGCCACATATCCCATGTACCGTGGACTGGCCAGGCTGGTGGGCATGCAGGTATTGCCCAGTGGTGAGAGCATTGCGGAGCAACTGGAGAACCTGCGCCACTACTATGCTGACTACGATTTCTTCTTCATCCACTTCAAGAGCACCGACGCCAGAGGTGAGGATGGCAATTTCCGGGCCAAGGTTGAAGCCATTGAGTACCTGGATGATGCCCTGCCCGACCTGCTGAGCCTGGAGCCGGAGGTTCTGGTCATCACCGGAGACCATTCGACTCCGGCAACCCTGGCCGCGCATAGCTGGCATCCCGTTCCCTTCATGCTCAGGTCCAGATGGTGTCGCCCGGACAATGTCACCGAGTTCTCCGAACGGGCCTGTCTGGCCGGAGGCATGGGCCGTTTCCCCACTACCGATATCATGCCCCTGGCCATGGCCAACGCACTGAAACTGGACAAATTCGGCGCCTAGCCACAAGATCTAGCCCGGCAAAGCGTTAAATCAGCCAGGTACGCGCGTTCTGGCAACCAGGTCCGCCTCTTCGATCGGATGGGAGCTCGAAAAACTGGGTCCGGGTTCTCAGTGCAGCCTGACTGTGCTGATCTATGCCCCGGCCGATTCAGGTCTGCCGCCCGGGCTGAGCCGTCTCTACCAGGCCGGCTTGCTCCAGTGATTCCATGAGGCGAGCAGCCCTGGGGTAGCCGATATGAAGACGGCGCTGCAGAAAAGAAGCGGAGATGTGTTTGTGTTCCTGTGCCAGCCTCATGGCGTCTTGCAGAAGCGGGTCCGGGGGCCCTGCCATCTGCCCACCCGAGGCGCCCTCCCCTGCCTCATCAAAGTCTACAGTTCTAACCTCAATCTGCTTCTGGTTCCCCCAGAAATAGACCAGTCTGTCGAGTTCGGCATCGAGGACCAGCGTCCCCTGCAGGCGCTTGGGCTTGGCGGCCTCAGTAGGCATATAGAGCATGTCCCCCCTGCCCAGCAGTTTTTCAGCACCTACCATATCAAGGATCGTCCTGGAATCTACCTGCGATGTCACGGCGAAACTAACACGGGTGGGAAAGTTGGCCTTGATGAGCCCGGTAACCACGTCAACAGACGGTCGTTGCGTGGCCACCACTAGGTGAATGCCCGTGGCTCGGGCTAACTGGGCTAATCGACATAGAGTATGCTCCACCTCATCTGCGGCCACCAGCATTAGATCGGCCAGTTCATCAATGATAAGCACCAGATACGGCAATTGCTCGCCAGGCGGTCGGTCCTTGTTATAACCCTCGATATTACGTGCCCCGGCCTGAGCAAACTGACGATACCGATTGTCCATCTCATAAGTAAGCCACCTCATAGCTTTGACTGCCCTGCCCGAGTCGACAACCACGGGGGCGAGTAGATGGGGCAAGCCATTGAAAGTCACCAGTTCCACCCTCTTCGGGTCGATCATGATGAACTGCACGTCATCGGGGCTGTTATGCAGCAGCAAGCAACAGATGACCGAGTTCAAACAGACGGTCTTGCCGCTGCCGGTAGCTCCGGCGATAAGCAGGTGCGGCATCCGGGTCAGGTCTGCTGCCGTCGCCTCACCACCGGCGCCTTTGCCCAGGGCGATGGCCAGCTTGGAGCGCGCTCTGATCTTCTGAAAGGCAGCAGTCTCTATCACGCTGCGCAGCGAAACTGAGCCAAACACGCTGTTAGGGACCTCGATGCCCACCACCGATGCCCCGGGCACGGGAGCTTCAATCCTGATGCTGGGTGCGGCGAGGGCCAAAGATAGATCATTGGACAATGAGGTGATGCGCTCTACCCTGACCCTGATTCTGGACACCTCCTCCAGCCTGGTTTCGTAGACGCCATCCCTCCCTTTCTCCCGTACTTCTCTATACTTCTTGTCCCATCCGGGCTCAACTCCAAACTGCGTCACCGTGGGCCCTATATTTGCCTGCACAACCTTGGCCTCAACGCCATAGCTCGCCAGAGCCTCCTCAATCAAACGTGCGCGCTGGTCAATATCGTCCTTGTCCAGCTTCACCTCAACTGGCTTCTCGAGGATATCTATGGGGGGAAGCTGCCACCCTCCCGGCGTCAGAATCGGTTCATGTTGAGATTGCCAGACAGGGGCAGAAGGGGCCGGGCCAGGCTTTGCCTCCACCCCGCTGATCGCCTCTGCTTCAGGCGAGGTCACATCCGGCTGGACAACTTCAACAGGAGTCGGCCGGGAAGGGGCGACGCTGCGACGGCGGCCGATGCCTTCGAGCAGGAGTCGCCGGCCCCTCGCAACAGCGCTCCCCAGTCTTTTCACTGCGCGCCAGGCCTGGCGGGGTATCACGAGAACGACGCCCAGCACGACAAGGCCGGTTACTCGCAAGCCTCCCAGGGCATCAGGCGCACCTATGATCATCTGCCCGAATCTGCCTCCCAATGTAGCCTCGCGTAACACGCCTTGCCCCGGAAAGAAGGCCAGCAGTCCCCATATCGCCAAGCCCAAGCTGACGCCCCCGATAACCCAGTTCCATCTCTGCTGCACGACCGGGAACTGCCTCTGCCAGGCCAGCCAGATCAGCCAGCCCAGAGCGATTCCCATGATGATCAGCCCGTAGCCGAATAGCCTGAGCATGCCTTCCCACAACACGTACAGCAAGACCACTACGACCACGATCAGGAGCAGCCTGCGCACTACGGGCGAAGCGATGAAGCCGAAGAAGCCCCCCCCTGCTGATCGTCTTTCCTCCGCCTTTCTCCTGGATTTAGACCTGCTTCTTGCCTTGGACAAGGAGTTATGCTCCTAGCTCGTCGCCTTTGTCCGATCCTTCCCCACCTCCACAACCACGGGAATAATTATGGGACGACGGTGAATTCGTTCATAGAGGAATTTGCTCAGTGAATCCCTTATTCGGGCGTCAACGAAGCCAGGATCACCCAAACGCCCTCCATCATGATCCAGGGCCGCCAGCACCAGGTTCTGGCCCTTCTCGATCAAACTCTGTTCGGCTCCGGCATCAACAAAACCTCGTGTTACGATACGCGGTTTCCCGGCTAGCCTGCGACTCCCGCCATCGAGAGCAACCGTCACCACCACCACGCCGTCTCGCGAAAGCGACCTGCGGTCCTCGAGCAAAGCCTCATCAAGTTCGCCCGCCATCAGGCCGCTCACGTAGCTGACTCCTGCGTGGCCCCTAGCGACCACCTCTCCCGAATCCGGCCCGAGTTCCAGCACATCGCCATCCTCAAGTACAAAGGCATTGTCCTCAGCAACACCCATGGTTCGAGCCAGCCTGGCATGCATGACCAGATGGCGATACTCGCCGTGAATAGGAACGAAGAATCTGGGTTTCACCATGCTGAGCAGGAGCTTCAATTCCTCCTGACTGGCGTGTCCATGGACGTGGACCTGGGCCAGCCTGCTATAGATAACATCGGCGCCCTGGCGGAAAAGGCTGTCTGTAGTCCTGCTGACCAGCGTCTCATTGCCGGGTATAGGCGTTGCTGAAATCACCACCGTATCGCCCGGGACTATCTGCACTCGACTCTTGGGATCGCGATTAGCCATGCGCACCAGGGCGGAGGTGGGCTCACCCTGGCTGCCGGTGCTCAGTACAATCACTCGATTATGGGGCAACGACTTAAGCTCGTCGAAGCTACAGATAGTGCCCGGCGGCGCAGTGAGATAGCCCGTCTTCAGGGCCATGTTCGCTATCTCCTTCATGCTGCGCCCGACGATAAACACCTTGCGTCCGTATTTGACCGCCACATCCAACACCTGCTGTACGCGAGATGTGAGAGAGGCAAAGGTGGTGATAATCACCCTCCCCTTGGCTTCGCTGACAATCCGGCCCAGAGTGTCGCTAACCACCCCCTCGGAGGGGGTGTAGCCGGGAAGCTCAGCATAAGTGGAGTCGGAAAGGAGAAGCAGCACGCCCTTTGCCCCCAGCGCGGCTAACTGGTTAAAGCTGGTAGCCTCGCAGATGACCGGTGTGTGGTCGACCTTGAAGTCGCCGCTGTGCACTACAATGCCCTGAGGGGTGTGAATTATCAGCCCTACACAATCGGGAATGCTATGGCAAACGGAGAAGAGTTCCACAGTGAAACTGCCCAGCCTGATCTTGCTCCCCGGGCCCACCAGGTTCATCTTCGCGTCGGTTTTCACCCCTCGTTGCTTAAGCTCAACCATAATCAGCTCTCGAGCGAACCTGGTGGCATAAACAGGAACGGCAAGGCGGGGCAATACGTAAGGCAGCGCCCCGATGTGGTCTTCGTGTCCATGCGTAATCACTATCCCCCTGAGCTTCTGTTTTCGCTCTACTAGATAGCTGATATCGGGGATAAGCAGATCAACCCCCGGCGTCTCTTCGCTGGGGAACATAAGCCCGGCATCGATGACAATGATGTCATTGCCATACTCCAGCGCCATCATGTTCTTGCCGATTTCCCCTAGTCCGCCCAGGGGGATGACTCTCAATTTTTGCTTTGACATGTTCCTTCCTCTTCGTTTCATCCGATACATGGTTCTAGAATAGGCTCAACTGCTGAGGCTCAGTTGCCCGTTGAGGCGATTCGCCAGTTTCAGACAGTATCTGCGGAATCTTCAGCATATCCGTCTCAATGATGGGACGCAGAGAGCCCTGATGGAGAGCCGCTGCGGGATGATACATGGGGTATAAAATGACGCCTCCCGCCTCTCGTGGCTTGCCGTGAATCTTGCTTATGCTCTCGTTGGCAAAATACCGCGCCAGAGAGTAACGTCCTAGAGTGATAATCATCCGCGGCTGGATTATCTCTATCTGACGGTCAAGCCATCTACGGCAAGTCTCTATCTCTGCTGGCAGTGGCTCACGGTTTTGGGGAGGACGGCACTTGATCACATTAGCGATATAAACCTGCTCCCGTCGCAGCCCTATCGACGCCAGCAGTTGGTCCAGGAACTGCCCTGCCGGCCCGACAAAGGGACGCCCCTGCTGGTCCTCATGCCACCCCGGCGCCTCCCCGATAAACAACAGGTCGGCGTCCTCAGCTCCCTCACCAGGCACCACTTTGGTGCGATGCCCGGCTAACTCACAATCCCGGCAAGTTGCGATTTCCTCACATAGTTCAGCTAAGGCTGACATCTAATTCGATGGTAGCATATCTACCTGTGTTGGTCAATGTGACCCTAGCTAGACCGGCACTGCCGCCACCGCTCACTCCTCATGCTCGTCTTCATCCTCATCCTGCTCCCAAATCGGCTCGGTGAACTGGTCAATGTACTCCGCCGTAATCCTCTTGGCTATCACGTCCATCTCCCTGTCCACCTGCTCAGCCAGATGCGCAAGCTCGGTCAGGTCCACTGTAATGCCTATTACTTCGGTCAGAACACGCAACACGGCCAGAGAGGCTTTGGGATTGGCTATCTGCGTGGCATAGGACGGGACCTCGCCCAACAGGCAAACGCCCTCCATCCCTCTTTCCTTGGCCATTCCCAGTATCAGACCGTTCAACCCGGCGATGCGAAGGTTGCCCCTTAGAACCACATTATGCTTGGCGAGTTCATCCACCAGGGCAGAAGCCGTGGCTGCCCCCCAGACCTTCATCTCCTCACTGTGGTGTACACGCGTTACCGCAGCAGCGCAGCTATACACTCTGGTCACCTTGAGCCTCTGTGCCACGTCTAGAACGCAGTTGACCAGATCATACCCTTTGAAAGCAGGCTGTTCCTCACCGAGGAAGATCACCAGGCTTCTATCTCTCTTGGCAGACTGCCAGTAGTAGAACTTGCTCTCCGGAAAGCGGGGCCTTTCAACCACGTTGTCCTTGACTGCAACGCCCACCGGCTCGAAGAAGTCGACAGGGTCGATCTCTCCTATTTGCTCGGCATTCAGTTTCTCGACAAGATACTTCGCCGCGGTTAGCGAAACGTCGCCGATGCCTGGCCAGGAAGCAAGCATGGCGCAGTTCCTGGGCCGGGGCTGCCTGTATAGCTTTATTACGTCTCTCACTTCTATCCTTGCTTTCCTTCACCCCCGGGGATCTGCCAAGACAGAACAGTCGATCGCGATGATCCGTTCCCCGCCCTGGCCTCTGTAGCTTGTCATATTGTAGACCTTGACGAAAGCAAACGCAATAAGTCGAATGGACTAGCAGTCATTGGTGTCGAGAGAGGAATCGATGGGTCGAACCAGTGTTACGGGCACGAGGCCAGCGGAGGCGGAGAACCGTCTCGTTGTCCCATCAAAAGTACGATTACTAATAGGTGATTTACAGGAAAACGCAGAGGGTTTAAGCTATGTTCAAATACTGTCAGAGGTTATTGCATATGTCTGTACAGATAAATGGCCAAGTCTACTACAGGACTGCGGAAGTTTGCCAGATAGTCGGTATAGGTAAGAGCACCTTGTTCCGCTGGATGCGGCAGAACATCGTCAGGGAGGCTGAATACAGGGACAGGAAGGGGTGGAGGCTATTCACGGAGGATGAACTCCGCAGTATCACCGAGGAGACCGGCAGAATCCAGAGGAACCACACTACATCAACAGCAAAGGTGTCATCGACTTCGAGATAAGCCAGCAAGGCAACGGAGGTGCATTATGGCGACGACCATGACTAAGAATCGGCAGGCCAAACGGGTGGCCACAGGCGACGAGGACCGGATGGTAGATTCCGCCACCGGGGCCCTCGAGGAGGGCAAGGATCCTCTGAGTGAGCTGATGAACCAGGCGCAGTCGGCCTATGTGTCGTATCTGCAAGCTCAAAGAAAGGTAGCCACGGCGTACCAGGAACGGCAGCGCCAGGGGGAGCACGCGTTCAAGGGCATCGAGGAGCAAGCCGCTGCCTCGTGTGCTCAGGCCATGCAGGAAGCTGCGGAAGCCCTTCACAAGGCTGAGGAGGAGGCGGAGGAGGCATACAGGGAAGCTAAGGCGAGGGCTGAGCGGGCCTACCAGGAGAGCATGCGTGAGGCACTGCGGGTGCGACAGGAGACCGTCGATAGGGCCTGGGCAGAGACCAGCGGAACTTCAGACAGGATCTGGCAGATCTTCCAGGGGGACACGGAGGCTTAGCGATGTGTCAGGCCATCCTGGAATGGAGCGCGGCCTGCGTGTTCGCTTGCTGCACTTGCCGGCACTCGCCAATACATGAAAGGGGAGAAGTATCATGAGTAACAGCGTTAAGGACGGCGTGGTTGCGCTAGGGGGCCGTGAGTTCCGACGAGTCAAGTCCGGGCTGGATGAGGCGCAGGTAGCATCTTTCATAGATCAGCTTATCAGAGAGCGCGACAAGCTGGCCCAGTCTCAGCACCATATGGCATCCCTGACCAAACTTGCAGAGACGACGATTGTTGAGGCTGATCGGCTGGCCAATCAGATCAAGGCCGAGGCCACCGAACAAGCCAAGGCTGAAAGCGCCGCCATCATAGGCAAGGCCAAGGAGCAGGCTCAACAGATAGTCGACAAGAAACAGGCCGAGGTGCTGAAGATAGCTAACGAAGAGGCTGCTGGCATCCGGGCTGAGGCCGAGAAGAAAGCTGCCGCGCTTTTGGAGATCCAGACGGGCAAGACCCAGGATGCGCTTCGCAAAGCCATAAACGAACAGTTCGGCTTCTTGCTGGAGGAACTGGAGCGCCTGAAGCAGCAGGCGGTAAGGGCACAGGCGGATTTCCAGAACAAACTGTCCCCGTCCGCAGAGCCAGGCAGTACCATGGCCGTAGATTCTGAAGAGGAGGCCTGCGCGGCCACGGCGGGAACTCAAGCAGAGAACAGGTCTGCCATCATGGAACTGAAGGCGGAGCTTGGCGCTGAGCCCGTAACGGAGGCCAAGGCGCCGGACCAATACCCGCAGCTAAGTCAGGACACATCTGAGCCAGACAGAGCCTTCGACCTCTCGAGGCTGCTGGAGAGGGAAGACCGTGCACAGCTGGGCGAACCGCAGTTCGAAGTGGAGATCCTCCCCCCGGTCCACATGCGCAAGATGATGGAGGTTGTAGCCTACCTTGACGAGCTGCCTGAAGTTGAGAATACCGAGATCATCCCTCGCGTTGACATGCCTGCGATCCTCGTCTTTCTGCGCGAGGAGCTTAACTTACTCGATGTGCTGCGAACGATCCCGGGAGTTGCCCACATTGAAGAGGTGTCAACTGGCGCCGATGCCAGCAATGGTGACCTGGGCCAGGAACCCAAGAAGGTCCGAATAGGTCTCTCGGAAAACACGATGCTGCAGGAGAAGCAATAGAGAACGCATCCGTCTGCGGCCTGCTGCTGCCGACCGGCCTCGCGGCCGACCATCTCTTGTCTCACCTGACGGAGCCGGCTGTGTGCTCCCCTTCAACCACACTGCATAGCCATCGCGGCCTTTGATTTATGCCCGTCTCCTGATATTATCAGTGTTACAGCCATGAGCTTCGCCGACAAACTGCTTGCCGCCAGTCGCAGGAACAGCAGTTGGCTCTGTATCGGTCTCGACCCGGACCCCGAGCTTCTGCCCGGCGTGGATGTTCTGCAGTTCAACAAGGCCATCATCGAGGCCACCAGCGACCTGGTGTGCGCCTATAAGCCCAATCTCGCTTTCTACGAAGCGCTGGGCACCGAAGGGTTTGGCATCCTGGAGAAGACCCTAACATATATCCCCACGGACATCCCCATCATTGCCGACGCCAAGCGCGGCGATATCGGTAACACTGCCAGGGCCTATGCCCGGGCCCTCTTCTCAGTATTTGGCTTCGATGCCGCCACGGTGAGTCCCTACCTGGGCTTTGATTCCATTGAGCCGTTTATTAACTACCGGGATAAGGGAGTCTTCATTCTGTGCCGGACATCGAACCGGGGAGCCTCGGACTTTCAGGACCTTTGCACCGACGGCCGGCCTCTCTATGAAGCGGTAGCCCGGAAGGCCGTAGAATGGAATGTCTGCGGCAATATCGGACTGGTGGTAGGGGCTACCTATCCCGAGGAACTGAAAAGGGTCCGATCGATCTGCCCCGATATGTGCCTGCTCATTCCCGGCGTTGGCGCTCAGGGAGGGGATTTAGCTTCAGCAGTCGGCTGCGGAGCGGATGCCCGGGGCGAGAATGCCATCATCAACGTATCGCGCCAGATACTCTATGCTTCGCGGGAGAAGGACTTTGCCCGGGCGGCCAGAACCGCGGCCGACCACATCCGCCAGGAGATCAACTCCCACCTGCCTCCCCGCCCGGGCGCGGAATGAGGGCGGCCTTGCTGAGGGTGCCAACTGAGGCCGGCACGGCTGGAGATTGACTCCTGCTCCGGTCCTAGCGTCTAGCCTGCAACTGGCGGCGCCTCAGCACAAGCAGGCCTGGACCGGCGATAATGGCTATCAACAAGGCCACCCAGGGTCGCACGACGGCCAGCTTGTCTACGGACGAGGCCTGCCAACCCACCGTGATAGTAGGTGTCCGCTCGTTCAGGAAGTCGAGGAATGGACCCGTTACAGGATCACTGCTGCCGTCTTCAGGCACCCTCCAGATGTGCTCATTGGGTACAGGCGAGACCAGACTCCAGCCGGGCTGAACTACCTCGGTTATCCTGTACACCCCGTCCTCACAGAGCGGGAAGCAGTACTTGCCGTTCTCGTCTGTAAAGGCACTTCCCACATAGACCCACGGGCTCCCCTGCTTCTCAATGATGACCTCCCAGCCTGGCAGGGGTTGCATCGTGCCGTATTCGTACACGAAGCCGCAGACCAGCACGCATTCAGCGAAAGTCACGGTCAGGGAGTCGGTGCCGGTGACATTGGGTCCTGTGGGAGGAGTGCCGGTTGCCGTAGCCAGGTTGGTATG
>JACUUR010000009.1 GCA_014859205.1 Dehalococcoidia bacterium
CGTACCATGCTCCAGTATCCACGAAAGCTTGTTTCATTGCTGACCTTTGCCGTATAGCCATTTATCATGGTCTCGGCCGAAGGCTTCCTCATCGACTCCGATCCCGGCAATATCTTTGAGACGGCTTTGAGCAGACCCGCTTTCGTTGACATATTCCGACAATATGTCCCGTATTACCTCCGAAAGGCTCTTGTCCTGCCGCTCTGCGGCGTTTTTCAAATATTCATAGTGCCACTTTTCCAGCATAATCTGTGTCCGATGCAACGAGCCCATTTTATCCTCCGTAAAGTTTTGATAACACATTACATCATTACATCGCAAAAGTCAATTTTCTTTAACACTCCTCGTCATCTCCAGAAATCGCTCGAATAGATACGTATTGTCCAGAGGGCCGGGGGCGCCCTCACAGTGATACTGAACGGATAGGATGGGCAGGTCAAGGTGTCGCAGCCCTTCCACCGTGCCGTCGTTCAGGTTTGTGTGGCTGCTCTCGAGTCCTCCTGTCAGGGTGTCGGCGTCTACGGCGTAGCCATGGTTCTGAGCGGTGATAGAAACCCTGCCGGTGCTTAGATCGCGCACCGGATGATTGCCTCCCCGATGCCCGAACTTGAGCTTGAAGGTCCTGGCCCCCAAAGCCTTACCTATTAGCTGATGCCCCAGGCATATGCCCATCAGCGGCTTCCTGCCGACAAGCTCTCTGACTGTGTCGGTTATGTCCTCAAGGAGATCGGGGTTGCCCGGGCCGGGGGAGAGGACAATGCCATCGGGTCTCAAGGCCAGGACTTCGTCCGCTGAAGCAGCGCAGGGGACGATAGTTATCCGGCAGCCAAGCTGAGCCAAGATGCGCAGCATGCTATATTTCAGGCCCAGGTCCATAACCACGATGTGGGACTGTTTCTGCTCACCTTCGCATCGCTCCTCTCCGTTCAGATCGGAGGGGGTGAGGGGCGCAGCCGCAGGGCCGGGCGCCGGCCACTCATAGGGTCGCTCCGTGCTGACTTCACGAACGAGGGCCATGACATCGTATCGAGGAATGGTCCTTAGAGCCGCTGACGCTTCCTCAGACGTCATCTCTGAAGTGATCATCCCCATCATGGCGCCTTCCAGGCGTAAGTGACGGGTCAGGGCACGGGTGTCCAAACCGCTGATGCCAGGAATGCCGTGAGCCAGCAGAAACTCGTGCAGCGTTCGGGTGCTCTGCCAGTGACTGGGCTGCGAGCAGTACTCTCGCACGGCCAGGCCTCTGACCTGAACCCGCGTGGACTCAGAATTCGAGTCATTGATGCCATAGTTGCCTATTAGAGGATAGGTGGGAACCAGAATCTGGCCCGCGAAAGAGGGGTCGGTAAGCATCTCCTGATAACCGGTCATACCGGTGTCGAAGATGACCTCGCCATGGGCAGTGGTGTCGGCGCCAAAGGAATACCCTTCATACACCGACCCGTCCTCGAGAAGTAGAATCGCCCTCCTAGCCATTGGATTCTTCGCTGTGCTCAGAATGACAAGAAGTGTGCTCAGAATCACGAGAAGTCGGCTCCAGATGACCGGACTTCGGCCCAAGACGAGATCGGAGAGAAGGGTCCATGTAGACCATCTTGCCGCCGGCCACGGTTGCCATCACCTTGCCCCTGAATTTACGGCCCTGATAAGGAGTGTTCTTGCCTTTGGAGGCGAACCTGCTGCTATCCACCGTCCATTGATGATCAGGGTCGAGTATGCAGATGTTAGCAGGGGTGCCTGCCTTCAGGCTGCCGAATTCGCAGCCTCTGCCTATCACGGATGCCGGCCCGCAGGTTAGCTTGGAAATCAACTGAGCAATGCTGATCTCGCCCAGGTGCACCAGGCCCATGAGACAACCGAAGGCCGTTTCAAAGCCGCTGATGCCGAAGGCCGCCAGCTGCAACTCGCAGTTCTTGTCCGCCAGGGTGTGTGGGGCGTGGTCAGTGGCAATAGCGTCGATCACCCCGTCCTTGAGTCCTTGGATTAAGGCTTCCACATCCTCTTGAGTACGAAGAGGCGGGTTCACTTTGGCATTGGTGTCGAAGCCCCTGTCGGGCGACGGGCGTAGAATGCTCTCTTCGGTCAACGTGAGATGATGGGGAGTGACCTCGGCAGTCACCGGGATTCCATCCTCCTTGGCCCGCCTGATAAGCTCCAGCGAGCCTCCGGTGCTGACATGGGCGATGTGCAGTCTGGCCCCGGTCAAGCCTGCCAGAATCAGGTCCCGCGCGACCATGATCTCCTCCGAGGCTGCCGGTATTCCTCTCAACCCTAGCCGGGCAGACACCTCACCCTCGTTTATGATCCCGCCGTCGCTTAATGCAGAGTCCTCACAGTGGTCGACGACGGGTAGGCACAGTTCGCGGCTGCGTTCCATGGCCCGACGCATGAGCCGCGAGCCTGCTACCGGATTGCCGTCATCGCTGAAAGCAACCACGCCGGCCTCAGCCAGCGCTTCCATGTTGGCCAGTCTCCTGCCCCTTCTCCCTTCGGTGAGGCATCCTATGGGAAGAACGGCGATCAGGCCATCCCTGTTGGCCCTTTCTTTCAGCCAGGTCACAGACGATGGAGAGTCCAGGGGAGGCTCCGTATTGGCCATGCAACAGGCAGCGGCGAACCCGCCTGTGGCTGCGGCCTTGGTCCCTGTGGCGATGGTTTCCTTGTCCTCAAAACCGGGCTCGCGCAGATGACAGTGAAGGTCCACAAAGCCGGGACATACGACCAGTCCGGCGGCATCCATGATGCTAACTCTGCCAGAGATGGTCGAAAGCGAAGCGCTGGTGATGACACCACCACCTGCCTGAATGATCTTGCCCTCAGCGATAAGTACATCACCGACCTGGTCTATGCCCTGGCCGGGATCGATTATACGACCGCCCCGGATGATCAGAGAAATGTCTTCGTTAGTCACTGTCTGACATTGCTGCTGGGCTTGAACTGCTGAGCCTGAGCCTCCCCTTCCGAAGCAAAGACAATCAGATTCTCCGGTCTGATGCTCCGGGCGAAACGACTATTGGCACTGTGGTACTTCTTGTTCGCCACCTTCCCTTGATGCCACTCTGAACTGGCCACATACTGAGGATGAAGCTCATGATCACAATAGATGCACCGCAGCGTCAAGGGCATGCGGCTGACTATCTTGAACTTGGGCTTTATATACCTTATTTCGGTTTCCTGGTTTGATACGCAATCGGTATTGGGGCACTTAATACCGGGGTCTCGCTCATAGACGTGGTAGACAGGCTTGGTAGTGAAGTGGTCATTGTCTCCGGAGACCGAGATTTCCCTGGCGCCCAACATGAGGGCTATGAGCGCCATTCTAACGGGAACCCCGTAAGCCGCCTGCTTGAAATACATGCTCCTGGGGTCGGCATCCACCTCACAGGCCAGTTCATCGACGCGCGGCAGCGGGTGCATAACCAGCGTCTTCTTGAATCCCTTGCCTCGGAGGAGTTTCTTGTCCACCACCGGGTAAGCTCTGTTCAGGTCCTTCTCCTTAGTGGTGTGAGTCTGCCTCTCCTTCTGTATCCTGGTGACGTAGAGGGCATCCACGCCCGCGTTCAGTTCCACCCGCATGCTTATGTCGGGCAGCATGGCCAGTTGATGCGGGCTGCTCGGAGTCCTGTAGATTGCATCAACAGCAAAAGGGCCCGTTTCAAGCGCTTGATTCAGGTCGCGACATCTCTTCAGTTCACCTCTATAGTCCGTGCTCAATCTGCTCAGGACGTGTTCCGGCAATTCAAGTCCCGGGCCCGGACAGAGAAGGATAGTGGCGCCGAACCTGGCTAACGCGTAGATCAAGGAATGTACAGTTCGACCGCGCTTCAAGTCGCCCCACAGGGCAATCCTGAGCCCCCTAATGGTCTGCCTCTTTTTTCTGATGGTATACAGGTCGCACAATGTCTGGGTGGGGTGTTCGTGGCTCCCATCGCCGGCGTTTATAACCGGGATGCCCGCGTATTGGGCAACTACCCTGGCCGCTCCTTCCCAGGGGTGTCTGATAACGATAATGTCGGCATAGCTCCCCACCACTTTGGCCATATCGGCAATGCTTTCACCTTTGGCCAGCGAGCTTGCGCCTATGTCGGCTGCGCTTATGACGCTCCCCCCCAGCCTGAGCATGCCGGCTTCGAAGGACAGCTTAGTTCTGGTACTGGGCTCAAAGAACAGGCTCGCCATGATCTTGCCGCGGCATAGATCGGACTGCCGACCCATGGAGTCGGACATCTCATCCGCCAGAGAGAACAGGGCCTCGATCTCTCCGTTGGACAGATCGTCTATCGATACCAGATGTCTATTCGCTAGCTTCACCATGTCGCCTCCTTGGTTGTCCGCAGATGACTGTTCCCTGTAGATTCGCGATCACCACCTCGTCTTTCCCGTCGATCTCGTTCAGCCGGACCTGTATCTCCTCGTCCCTGGCGCTGGGCATATTCTTGCCCACATAATCAGGGCGGATGGGTAGCTCCCGATGGCCGCGGTCGATGAGCACCGCCAGCTGAATGGAACCGGGTCGGCCCAGATCCATGAGTGCATCCATGGCCGCGCGGATGCTGCGTCCGGTGTAGAGGACATCATCAACCAGGATTACCGGCTTGTCTGTGATATCGGTGGGGATACTGGTGTGGCTCTGATCGGGCCGCTTTGGTGCTGAAGGCAGAATGTCGTCGCGATAGAGCCCTATGTCGAGAGTACCCACGGGGATCGAGATTCCCTCAAAGCTCTCTATGCTGTGGGCTATTCGCCTGGCCAGAGGCGCACCCCGTGTTCGCATGCCCACAAGCACAACTTCCTCGGCGCCCTTGTTCCTCTCCACGATCTCATGAGCAATACGAGCCAGGGCCCGCCCTATCTCGCTTGACGTGAGCAGGACCTTCTCAGGCATGCAAAAACCCCCTGCCATCGAATCGGCAAGGGGTTCCTATCGGTGTCTGTATGGTGGTATGGCTAAGCATATCGCCCCTTGCCAGCCTCGCTGGACTGACTTAAAGGTCTACTTAACTATGCCACAATCTCCGAAATGATGCAACTTCATCCTCGGAGAGGAAACCCGCCGCCGGCGGGCATGGGCGCGAAACCGTCCTTTGGGTCCTGGTGAAACTTCTGAGAGGCACGACCTGCCGGGCATGGCAGTGGAAAGGGGTAGCGACTTGCTACCCCTTTCCACTAATGAGGTTTAGGTTTACTGTCGAGAGATTTTGGTCGGCTCTGGAGCATGCGCTGTGTAAGCCCTGGATCCGCTGTCCAGATGCGAACCAGGATGGTGTTGTTGGGCACGGCGCAAGAAAGAGGGCACGTCAAGAACCTCACTGCTGCCTTTGATCAGTTTTCGAAGCTCATCGGCACTGTGCACTCCCATGCCTCTCTGCTTGGCGAAGCCAGTAGCGATAACCGTAATCCGAATCTCGCTATCCATCTTGGGGTCGAACACCACTCCGAAGACTATGTTGGCATTGGGGTCTACTGCCTGGCTGATCACCTCGGCGGCCTCGTTGCATTCGAAAAGGGTTAGACTCGGTCCGCCGGTAATGTTGAACAGCACGCCCGTGGACCCGTTCACCGATACGTCTAGCAACGGGCTGGCCAAGGCAGCCTTGGCCGCTTCGGAGGCGCGGCTCTGCCCGCTTGCTCTGCCCACGGACATCCAGGCCGGGCCGGCATCTTTCATCACCGACTTGATATCGGCGAAGTCCAGATTGATCAAGCCCGGAATGGTGACCACCTCGGATATGGCCTGCACTCCCAGTAGAAGCGCGTCATCGGCCAGCCTGAAGGCATTGTCAACAGTGGTCTTGGCATCGCAGAGCTGGAGAAGACGGTCGTTAGGTATGATGATAAGAGTATCGACCTTGTTGGACAGGTTCACCAGCCCTTCATCGGCCACGTCAGCTCTATGTGTCCCCTCGAAGCTGAAGGGCTTGGTCACCACCGCAATGGTCAGAGCGCCGGTCTGCTTGGCCACTTCAGATACTACTGGTATGCCACCTGTGCCTGTACCACCGCCCATGCCGGCGGCAATGAAGACCATATCGGCACCCTGAACAAGGTCCTCGATGGCGTCCCGGCTCTCCTCAGCGGCCTTGATGCCGACTTTGTGATCGCCGCCGGCACCCAGACCCCTGGTCAGTTTCTCACCCAGCTGGATCCTGGTGGGAGCCTCCGCTAGGGCCAGCGCCTGACCATCGGTGTTCATGACTATGAAGTCAACGCCCTTGATGCCTTCACGGACCATACGAGTGATGGCGTTGCTGCCACCGCCGCCGATGCCAATGGCTTTAATTCTTGCTGGAGTTGGAGTAAAAATTTGCTTTGCCATTCTAACCTCCTTTCGCGAGCTAGGCGCGAAACAGCTTTCTGACCATGGTCATGAAGCTGCTCCAGGTACCAGCCCTTGATCTTTTGTAAGTTGATCCCTCTTTGCCCCGTACCTGCCACAGGATCAGTCCCAGTGTGGTCGCATAGGAGGGATCATGCAGAATGTCGGAAATGCCGTAGATACCCGTACTCATGGGCCGTCCTCTGCGCACCGGGATTCTGAGCAGGGACTGCCCCAGTTCGTCAAGCCCGGACAGATTAGAGGTTCCACCAGTGAGCACTAAGCCGCAAGGCGCCAGGGTGTGATAATCACTGGTGGGCATCTCCAGTAGTACGAGTTGTAGCAGTTCCTCCATTCGGGCCCGAATGATGCCGCATAGGTCTCTGTACGAGGCGCTATGACCATTCTCGATGCCAACCTGCACCATCTCCTCGGTCTCCGCAGAGGTAGCGACACTGCCGTATCTCCTCTTCATCTTCTCCGCGATGTTGAAGGGCAAGCCCAAGCCTATGGATATGTCGCTGGTGACCTGGTAACCCGCCACCGGCAGGATGGCCGTGTGGTAGATGCTGCCGTTCTTGAACACCGCTATGTCAGTCGTGCCGCCTCCGATATCAGCCATGATGACTCCGGACTCTCTTTCCTCTGGAGTCAAAGCTGCCTCCCCGCTAGCCAGGGGCTCGAGGATGAGGTCCTCTACGTCAACACCAACGCTGCGCGCACATTTGGCCAGGTTTTGTATCGAGGTCACCGAAGCGGTGACGATGTGGGTCTCTACATCTAACCTGGAACCATGCATGCCCACCGGCTGCTGCACTCCCTCCTGTCCATCCAGGGCGTAGGAGCGAGGAATGGCATGGAGCACCCTTTTGCCCTCAGCGACTGTGACGTTGCGAGCCGCAGATAGCACCCGTTTAAGGTCCTGGGTGCGCACCAAACGATCATCTCGGGGGATAGCCACTACTCCTCTGTTATTCAGACTGCTTATGTGTCGACCGGTAACCCCAACGTAGGCAGAATCGATACGTATGCCGCTGATTCTTTGAGCTTCCTTCACTGATGCGGCAATGGACTGTCTGGCTTCATCCATGTTGACTACGATGCCTTTGTGCAGGCCGCGACTAGGAACGACTCCCACACCCAGGACTTCAATGTCATCTTGCGCCTTGACATTGGCCACGATAGTGGCTACTTTGGTTGTGCCCACATCAATAGCTGATATGATCTTCTTAGCCATTGTCACCTCCTTTTGTTGCTGAAGATACTGCCTAGTTGAGCCGCTCGGCTATCCTTAGCTTGGCGCTACGGCTGCGTGGGTTGGATTCTATCTCCAACGAGGTAGGTTTAATGACCTTCCGTGAGATGAGTTTCAGGGTGGGCAGATGCCCACAGCGACAGACTACTGTTCCTGTGGGGCAGAGGCAGTTGGCGGCTGCGTGTCTCATGAACTGCTTGGCTATGCGATCTTCCAGCGAATGATAACTGATGACTGCTAATCTTCCCCCAGGACGAAGGAGGTTGATGGTCTGCTTGAGAGCCAGCTCCAGATTCTGTAGTTCACTGTTGACCGCGATGCGCAGCGCCATAAAGGTCCTTGTGGCAGGATGAATTCTGGCCCGACGTATGGTCGAGGCATGCAGAGCCTGCTCTATCAGGCGGGCAAGCCCAAGTGTGGTCGCTACAGGGCGGTTCTGTACGATATGTCGCGCGATCCGCCGGCTGTGACGCTCCTCACCGTATGTGTGTATGAGCTTGGCCAGCTCCTGCTCAGAGAAGGTGTTGACGACATCTGATGCAGTTAGCCATTGCCCGGGACCGAACCTCATATCCAGAGGCGCATCGAGGTTGAAGCTGAAGCCGCGTTCGGCTGTATCCAGTTGCAGAGAAGAAACACCGAGGTCGAAAAGAATACCATCAACTGGATGAAACTGGTATCTTTCGCTGATATCCTCAAGGTTAACGAAGTTGTCATTGACCAGAGTCACTGCTTCACCGTAGCTGCTGAGTTTGCTTTGACTCACTCTGAGGGCTTCGGGATCAGCATCTATTCCCAGCAGTCTTCCCGAGGGTGCGATCCGTTCCAGTATGGCTGCTGCGTGTCCCCCCGGCCCCACGGTGCAGTCGATGAAGCTGCCTCCTGGTTCAGGCTGAAGCCCCTCTATGACCTCATCAATCAACACAGGTGCGTGAATGGGCAAGGACATAGCGACGCTCATTGACTACTCTCCAGGGTCTCGATTATCTGTGCTGCCTGCTCTTCGGCCGATGCTTTCTCAGCCTTCCATTCATCTTCACTCCAGAGTTCAACGCGGTTATTGGCGCCGACAACGATCGCTGTGTCAGCGATCCCCGCGTGGTCGCGCAGGGGATGCGGCAGCGCTATCCTGCCCTGTCCATCGAAGGAGGTGCTGAAAGCCGACCCGAAGATGGCGCGATTCAGCTTCCGCAGGTGGGCAGGGGTTACTGCCCTGGTAGCCAGGCTGTCGGCCATCCTTTTCCACTCAAGTACAGGATAGACGGCAACACACTTCTCGCCTGTCCCTTTGGCCAGTATCACACCGTCCTTCATCTCCCGCCTGAACTTTGGCGGCAGAGGGACTCTTCCTTTGTCATCAACTTTATAAGTATGCTCGCCGAAAAACATTGTGCTTCCTCAGTTTGCCTTGCCCCTCCCCAATCTGCCCCGGGTTACGTTAGAGAATATTGTAGAGTTCACCCTTTCTCCCCATTTTTCCCCACAATTGTATTATAAACCATACTTCAGATTTGTCAATACCTTTTGCCCTTTTTCAGCCATTTTTCGGGAATTTTCCGTCTGGCGATTAAGATGAGGAGTCGGCTCGGGCATGGTACAGCGGACCTAACCCTTTGTGAGACTGGAATTCGCCAGGTGGCGAGCGACAAGCGAGACAGGGGTTTTGTCTTGTAGCAGTCTGCATGGTAAGATATGCACCTTGAAGGCTGTTATTGAGGGAACCCATGCGTATTGATATTCTGTGTCTCTTTCCCGACATGCTTGTTGCTCCGCTTGACCAGAGCATGCTCAAGCGTGCTCGCGAGCGGGGATTGGCGCATATAGCCATTCACAATATACGCGACTACGCACACGACAAGCATCATACCGTTGATGACTATCCCTATGGTGGCGGGCCGGGTATGGTACTCAGGCCCGAGCCTATCTTCGAGGCAGCAGAGTCCATCAAGCAGCAATCTGGTGCCGGTGACATACCGGTCATATTGCTGACGCCGCAGGGCAGACTGTTTTCTCAGTCTGTGGCTCAGGAGTTGGCCGGCCACCCTCATATTATGTTGATATGCGGCCACTACGAGGGTTTCGACGAGAGAGTGTGCGAACATCTGGCCACCGATGAGATAAGTATCGGGGACTATGTGTTGAGCGCAGGCGAATCAGCCGCCCTGGTTGTGGTGGACGCTGTGGTTAGACTCATACCGGGAGTGCTGGGCTCGGAGGATTCCGCCAGCAGTGATTCGCATAGCAACGGACTGCTGGAGTACCCGCAGTATACCAGGCCCCAGGTATTTCGGGGCTGGGCGGTACCGCCGGTCCTGCTCTCGGGAAACCACGGCGAGATCGCTCAATGGCGACGTTGCCAGGCGCTGCTGCGGACTGCCAGGCGGCGACCTGAACTACTAAGGAATGCTAATATCTGCGATGAGGAAAGGAAATGGATGTTAGAGAATTCGTTAAACCCAAGATGAACCCTGCCATTGGTCAAGTCTCCCCTGGCGATACGGTCAGGGTTAGCTTGAAGACTGTGGAAGGGGACAAGGAGAGGCTGCAGCACTTTCAGGGCATGGTGATCAGAATAAGGAAGGGTGTTGACGGCGGAAGCTTTACCGTTAGGCGCGTATCTCACGGTATTGGAGTGGAACGCACCTTCCCGTTTCAGTCGCCTTCGGTGCAGAACCTGGAGGTGCTCAGGCATGGACATGTGCGCCGGGCCAAGCTCTATCATGTGCGCGGGCTCAGCGCCAAGCGGGCTCGACTTAAGGAAAGGCGGGAGAAGGCCACAGAGTCAGTCAGCCCTCAGGATGAGCAACAAGCCTCTGAATGAACTATGCCGAGGTGGCTGTCAACTCGCCGGGGAGCCGGTCTACTTTCTCCTACGCCATACCGCCCGGACTCAGTGTCAGCGTCGGGCAAGCAGTATGGGTGCCCTTCGGTACCAGGGTTATCCAGGGCATTGTCATCCAGCTGGCAGAGCAGCCATCGGTCGTTGAGACCAGGGAGATAGTCGGCGCAGTCGCGGGCAGCCCTGTGCTTTCCCCCGTCCAGATCAGGCTTGCCCGATGGATCAGCGAACGCTATTTCGCCCCCCTCTTTGATGCACTGGCCTTGATGCTGCCTCCGGGATTCGAAAGACGCACTGTCGCCTGCTTCCAGCCAACGTACTCCGAAGCCGATCCGCCTCTGACTCCGGAGCAGAGGCTGGTCCTTGATACAATCGAAAAAAAAAGAAGATCAGCCTGCCTGCCCTGGAGACGACGGTCGGCAAAGCAAAAGCCCGTCAGATCACCGACCAGCTGCTAAGCCGACGGGTGATCCGGCGAACCCTGGAACCCGAAGCAGCCAGGGCCGGGCCCAAGACAATTCCCTATGTCAGGTTGATTGCCGCCAGAGAGGAGATCTCCGCGGAGCAGGCCCGCCTGGATAAGTCCAGGGCACACAAGCAAGCGGAGTTATTGCGGTTTCTGGCCGGACGTGCTCAGCCCGTTTCGGTTGGCGAACTGAGAGAACATCTTGGCTGCTCCCTTGCCACCGTTAGGGCCCTGGAGAGCCGCCGTTTGGTCTCAGTGGAGAAGCTCAGGGTAAGGCGTGATCCCTTGTCCGACTTAGCCCTGTCGACTCCTCCGCCCCCCGTTCTCACTCCCTCCCAGCAGGCTGCCTGGCGATTGCTCCAGGACACTATTGAGGGGGAGAAGGCAGAACCCGTTGGTAGGCCGGTCTTCCTGCTGTTTGGCGTCACCGGCAGCGGAAAGACTGAGATCTACCTGCGGGCCCTCGCTCTCGTTGCTGCTGCAGGCAAGCGGGGCATCTGCCTCATTCCAGAGATCGCGCTGACACGGCAGACGGTGGAAAGATTCGCCGGCCGCTTTCCAGGTCGTGTGGGAGTACTGCATAGCGGCATGTCGCCGGGAGAACAGTTCGACGAATGGCAATGGATAGCGGAAGGAAATTGTGATGTTGTCATCGGGCCCAGGAGTGCCCTGTTTGCCCCCGTGCCCGACCTCGGCCTTATCGTCATTGACGAAGAACATGAGTGGACATATAAGCAGGAGGACAAATCTCCCCGCTATCATGCCCGAGACGCAGCCGTCGAACTGGCTCGCCTCACCGGCGCACTCGTCCTCCTGGGCAGTGCCACCCCGGATGTCGGCACTTTCCATAAGGCGCAGCAGGGCGAATATCGGCTAGTCGAGATGAAGGAAAGGGTGACGCCCCGCGGCTGTTCGCCTCTCCCTGAGGTAAGCATAGTGGACTTGCGGGAGGAACTCCGGGCCGGCAACACAAGCCTGTTCAGCCGTTCCTTACTGGCCGCCATGAGAGAGACTCTGGCCCATGACGAGCAGATCATCCTCTTCCTGAACCGCCGTGGCACGGCTACCTTTGTTCGATGTCGTAGCTGCGGCTTTGTCATTCGCTGTCCCCGCTGTTCGATAGCCCTTACTTACCATTCTGCAGTCAGAAGACTCGTCTGCCACCGCTGCCGCTACTCTGTTCCTGTGGCCCGGAGCTGTCCGCAATGCTCTCGACGTCATCTCAGGTTTGTGGGCATCGGAACGCAGAGTGTGGAAGAGGAGGTCTCCCACTTCTTCCCGGAGGCACGGGTGCTCCGTTGGGACAGCGATGCGGTAGTGAAGAGATATGCGCATGAGGAACTGCTCCGGAGTTTCCGGGACCACAAGGCTGATGTGCTTGTAGGCACCCAGATGATAGCCAAGGGACTGGACCTGCCCCAGGTGACGCTGGCGGGGATAATCAGTGCCGATACCGGCCTCAACTTCCCCGATTTCCGCAGTGGCGAGCGCACCTTTCAGCTTCTGTGTCAGGTGGCCGGCAGGGCCGGGCGAGGAACCAAGGCGGGACGGGTTATCATCCAGACTTACTCCCCGGACAATTACACGATCGAGGCCGCTGCCAGACACGATTACCTCGGCTTCTATCACAAGGAGATCGACTTTCGCAGGCGATACAACTACCCTCCATTCAGCCGGTTGGTGCGCCTCGTCTACAGCCATGCCGACGATAGATCGTGCCGTAGCGAGGCAGAGAGGGTGTATCGCCAGGTCCTTCGTGAGATACCTGGAGAAGGCACGGATGACTTTAGTGTGATCGGACCTGTGCCTGCCTTTGCCTTTCGAGCCAGAGGCAGGTACCGCTGGCAATTGCTGCTTCGAGGCTCTGAGCCAACTGACGTGCTGTCGCGCCTCAGTCTTCCGCGGGGCTGGACGGTGGATGTCGACCCGGTAGGGTTGGTCTGACCGGTTGTACGGCTGCTCGCCGGCCGCCTCAGACGTCGCAAACCTGGATACCTATTGACAGTTCATTGGCTAACGGGGGTATAATGGAAGAGCCTGCCCACGGTTGGTGGTCGAGAGTGTACCGCAGTGACGTCTTTGATCCGCATGAGCTTCAGCCGGGAGCATATCGACGTGTTCTCGCCTCTTTCTTTGCTGTCATAGTGTTTGCCGTCACCTTGTCCATGCTGTGTGCCGGGTCTTAGGCTAACGGCCTGAGAACCCGGCGAGAGACGTCAACCTGTGATCCGGCACTGATTGGGGCCGAAGAGAAAGGAGGTGCTTGTATCGGGTTATTGCATCAGGGGTTGGTTGCCGGAGGCGATTGGCGGTCGACCGGCGTCTTCCGGCACCGCAAGGTTATTGGTTAGCTCCGTTGAAATCGGAGCAAGCACAGAAAAGGAGGTTAAAGGTTGAAAAGGATTATCTATCTGATCATAGTCTCTCTGCTGGTGATGGGGCTGGTCCTGACCGGCTGTCCGCCCACTAACGGCGTACAGCTAGAGACGATCGATATCGCCGCCATACCCGGGGTGACTCCACCGGTCACCGGTGGAACGCCGGTGACGGCTATCACGCCCACAGCTCAGTACACGGGGGACGTGTCCTGGAACCCCGATCATGGTACGTTTGAGCCGGATACGGCGTACAGTGCCATCATAACGCTGGAGGCTGAAGAAGGATATACCTTCACAGGCGTTCCAGCGAACTTCTTCACAGTGACTGGAGCAACGGCCACCAACGCCGCCGGCTCGAGTTCTGTGATCGCGGAATTCCCGGCCACGGAGCCTCCGGAGCCTTCGTTCGCGTTTACCATCATCAGAGACGATTTCGGAGTTCCCCACGTCTACGCAGACACGAAGGAGTCCCTGGCCTATGGCGCGGGCTATGCCATGGCCCAGGACCGGCTCTGGCAGGCCGACATCCTGCGGCGCAGTGCCTCGGGTCGGCTTGCGGAATTCCTGGGCCCGAACGTCCTGGGGCAGGACAAGGAACTCAGGGCCCTGTGGTACAACCAGCAGGAACTACAAGAGATCTACGACAACTGGGATCCCGGTGCCGGCTACGAACACCTCAAGCCCATGATCGAGGCCTACGTAGAGGGCATCAACCTGTTCATCGACGAAGCCCTGGAGAAATACTTCTTGGGCGATTTCTCCGTAGTGCCTGTGGAGTACATTGCGCAGGGCCTGATCAGCAAGCTCGAGCACTTTACCGTAGCCGACGTGGTTGCCGTCACGGTGCTCATGGCGTGGAGATTCGGCGGAACGGGTGGCAATGAAGGCGACATCTACACCGCTCTGCTTACGCTTCAGGCAATGCACGGCGAGCAACTGGGAGGAGCAGTCTGGAGCGACCTCTTCCCGCTTAACGATGCCGGCGCACCCGTGACCATACCCGACCAGGTCTTCGGCGAAGCTACGGCCACCGCCATGACCGTGCTGGATTTCCCTGACAACCTGGGAGAGGTGTTCGAGGAGTACGCGGAGTCCCGGGCTGCTCAGGATGAACTGCTTGAATCATTGGGCATACCGGCCAGGTTCGGAAGCAACGCCCTGCCGGTCAGGCCTGAACTGTCGGCCACCGGCAATGCCCTTCAGCTGGGGGGGCCCCAGATGGGCTACTCGGTTCCGCAGATAGTCCTGGAGATAGGGTTACATGGCGCGGGCATCAACGCCGTGGGCATGGCATTCCCCTCGGCAGGTCCGTTCATACTGATCGGCGTCAGCGAATATGGTGCCTGGACATCCACCACCGGCGCTTCGGACGTCATGGACGTCCGTGTCCTGGGACTGAATCCTGACAACCCGACCCAGTATTTCTATGACGGTGGCTGGCGCGACATGGAGCCCAGGACAGAGACCTTCCATGTTCGTGGGCTGGATGAACCGGTGACGGAGACATTCTATCGGTCTCACTACGGTCCCATCGTCAAGATGGACATAGATGGGGGCATGGCCTTTACCCTGCACACCCCTTTCTACAAAAATGAGATCGGGGCCGAGCAGGGCTGGCAGCTCTTCCAGGAGGCAACGAACATCGACGAATTCGAGGCGGCGGTGGAACTGATCTGGCCTTCCCACAATTTCCTCTGGGCAGATGTAGAGGGCAACATAGGCTACTGGCATGCCGGGCGCTTCCCGGTCAAGCCGGAAGGCGCCGACCGCAGGCTGCCCTTGAAGGGCGACGGATCCCAGGAGTGGGTACGCGTAACCGAACCTGAGGAGATGCCCAGGTCGATCAACCCTGAGCAGGGCTGGCTCACCAACTGGAACAACAAGCCGATCGCCAACTGGCCCTATGCAGAGAGCGACTTCCACTGGGGAGAGGGTCACCGCGTCAGTGTTCTGATGCAGACCGTGCCCAAACTGCTGTTCGTGACTGAAGGGAACCTGACCGTTGAGCATCTGAACCAGGTTAACCAGGTTGGAGGCTATCACCACACCGCCGGCATGAGCTTTGCGGGGCCTTTGATAGGCGTTCTCACAGCTTACGCGGGCGCGAACCCCGGCGATACAGAAGTGGCGGGAGCACTGAGTTACCTGGCAGCCTGGGCCACTGCGCAGCCGCTTCCCGTCAGCTATGTGGATTTTGACCCGCCCAGCTGGCCTGCAGATCCCAATCCCACCTACGATCATGTAGGCCTGACCATATTCGACGCATGGTACGACAGAATCGTCCCCAAGGTGTTCGATGGTATCCTGCCGGCGGACTTGATCGGGCGAGTTAAAGGCAGCCCCAGCCTGCTAATCCGCATCTTGAGAGAAGATGAGAGTCTGCTCTACCCGCTCTACCCCAAAGGCGAAGCACTGAATGCGCTTGTCGTGGACGCTTTGAAGGAGGCGATTGACGACCTTAAGGGCCAATACGGCGAGGACATGTCGGCCTGGCTTACCCCGGTGCGGATGCAGACTTATGACCAGATGGGAGGCCTGCCCGCGATAAACCCCCAGACTGGTCAACCCTGGCATCCTCGCATGAACCGCGGCACCTACAACCACATCGCCGAACTGTCCTCTCCCCTGCCGCAGGGTAAGAGCGTGATCCCGCTTGGACAGAGCGGACTTCTGCTATTCCCCGGAGTTCCCAGCCTCCACGCCTTTGACCAGATAGCGCTGTACGCGAGCTGGAACTACAAGCCCATGTATCTGACTCGCTCAGCACTGGAGGCGGTCCAGACCTGGCAGAGGGAGTTCATCATTGAGTAAGACTCTCCTCTGACGGGCGCACCAATGCGGACTGCTAGCAGAGGCTAGTGTTGAGAGCCGGGGCTGAGTGAGCCCCGGCTCTCTTACTGATGTAAGCTGTCAACTATGATGCCGGGCAGCCGGCTCTAGGGAGCCTGAGGAATGAGGCAACTACAGATGCTTCGGGTTTCTAGCCGCCGATGCCCGGCGGGAAGATGTGAAGCACATCACCCTCCTTCAGTTGGGTACTCTTCACGTTGCGCAACGCGGTCCCGTTCAGCAAGATGAGCGAATTGTCCTGAATACTCCCGTCCAGATGAATGCCTGAAGCCTCCAGCTTCGCTCGCAGTTGCGGGCCGAAGTCGTCCTCGATCTGCGTCAACGCGCCGTCGATGTCTTCAGCCTGCAGGGTGACGTTATCCCTGCCCAGATGATGACGCCAGAGGCTGTAGAAACGCACTGTGATTGCTGACATGCCCTACTCTCCCAGGTCTATTCTGTCGATGGTGCCTTCCCTGGCGTCCACTATGAGGATCCGGTTGCGCACGGCTTGGCCGGAGCCCGTGATGATCTTGACCACCTCCTGGACCTGCAACGCCGCTATCAGGGCCGGCGTGGTCGGAGGGTTACCGGTTCTGGTTTCGATGCCCCGCTGCGGCAGAGTAGCGGAGGCGGACCCGTAGATGGCAGACAATCCTGGGTCTTCAGGGAAGATGGTCATCAGTTGACCGCTGAAACCGGCTATTGCGCCATAGACATAGGGTATTGCCAGTTGACGGCAGGCCTGCTCAACCGCCAGCCGCGACGGCAGGTTGTCAAGGCCATCAACTGTCACACTGGCGCTGGTCAGCAAGCTGTGAGCATTCTCCCCGGTCAATCTGTCCCGGAACGAGGTGACTACCACGGATGAGTTCGTCTCCGCAACCCTTATTGCGGCAGCATCGGCCTTGTATGTGCCCAGGTTGCCTTCGCTGGCCATGATCTGCCTGTTCAGGTCCTGCTCCGCGAAGCTGTCGTCATCGATTATGATTATATGACCTACTCCCTGCCTGGCCAATAGCTCGATTGCTGTGCCTCCCAATCCCCCTGCTCCTACCACTGCCACAGTTGACCGCAGTAGCCTGATCTGCCCGGCCAGGCCGATCGTACCAATATTGCGTAGATAACGCCGGGGCACAATGCCCTGCTCTAAGGCCGCTATTTCCACTTGTCGCGGCGGCACTCGCTGTGAAATGGCGATCGACGCTGTCATCCCTATGGCGATGACCCGGCACGTTCCTCCGTCAGGGGCCACATGTGCCTCTGCGGAGTCGGCAATCAGTCTGTTGATGGCCTTGGAGTCCGTGCTGCTCATCACACTCATGCCCTCTTGCCACATTGTACCATGTAGTCGGAACCGACAGACCGGGCAACCGCCCGCAGGCCGGATATGAGGGTATCGGTTCCAGATATGACAGACCCTGACGCTTCTTGTTGGTGTATAATGGTGATATCAGAGGAAAAACTCAGGAGGTGTAATCATGTCGCTTGTGATCGGAACTCAGGAGTGGGCGGATGCGGCGATGCAGGAACTGAACAGCAGTCAGATCTATAAGGAAGCGGCCAAGAACTGGGAGGGTGACATGTACGTCATCATCGAGCCGGACGCGACGTTCAAGCACAGGATCATCGGCTATTTCGATCTCTGGCACGGTGATTGTCGCTCTGCCTCCGTAGTCAAGGATGAGAGTGAGAAGTCGCCGCAGTACACCATTTCTGGTTCCTACCCCATCATGAAGCAGCTGCTGGAGAAGAAGCTGGACCCGGTCAAGGCCATGATAACCGGCAAACTGAAGGTGAAGGGCAATATGGGGCAGATCATGAGAATGCCCAGGGCCGCCCTCGAGTTCACGAACTGCGTGAGCAAGGTCGACGCCGTATTCCCTGAATAGTAGGACGAGGGTATAGGCGGGTCAGGCATGAGGTGTGCCTGACGCAGCATTCAACAGGTAGCCTGATCGGGAAAGGAGGGAAGCAGCCATGTGGTATTTCGTCTGTCCGGAGGTCGTTTTCGGCGAAGATGCGCTGAGTCGACTGGCCGAGCTACCGGGCAAGTCAGCCTTCATCGTTACCGACAAGAACATGGTCAAGCTGGGTCTGGTGGATAGAGTCAAAGAGCAGCTTGCCCAGGCAGAGATCGTGACCGATCATGTGTTCGACGAGGTTGAACCCGACCCGTCGCTGGAGACGGTGAGGAAGGGCAGCGCAATGATGCGAAGGTCTGAGCCCGATTGGGTGGTGGCGGTGGGTGGAGGCTCGGTTATGGACGCCGCCAAGGCCATGCGGGTGGAGTATGTGAGGCCCGATATGCCCGCGGAGGAGATCAACCCTTTTTCCCTGGGGTTAGACCTTGGCAGCAGGTGCAAACTGGTCTGTGTTTCCACCACATCGGGAACGGGTGCTGAGGCGACCTGGGCGATAGTCCTTACAGATACGCAGACAGAGACGAAGCTGGGATTGGGCAGCCGCGACGTTTTGGCTGATATAGCTATCGTGGACCCTGCGCTGGCAGCCTCAATGCCCCCCCAGGTAACCGCGGACACCGGCATGGACGTGTTGACTCATGGGGTGGAGGGGTTTACCTCTACCTTCAAGAATGATATCAGCGACGGTCTCTGCATCAGAGCTATCCAGCTTGTTTTCCAGTATCTTCCGCGAGCAGTGGCGAACGGAGACGATATGGAGGCCAGGGAGAAGATGCACAATGCCGCCTGTATCGCCGGGCTGGGGTTCGGCAATTCCATGGCGGCACTGGCGCATTCCCTGGGACATGCTCTGGGCACCGTCTTTCATATTCCACACGGCAGGGCGGTGGGGCTATTTCTGCCTTATGCCATTGAGTTCATCGGCGAGGGCCGCGAGGAGTTGTGGGCTGAGATAGCTTATGCTATAAAGCAAGAGGTGCCCGACGGGTCAAAGGCAGTCCCGGTCCTCAACCGGGCGCTACGCGGCCTGGCCGGGAGCATCAAGCAACCCTTGAGTATCGCAGAGGCAGGTGTGCCTGCGGACCAGTTCGACAGAGCCATGTCGAAGCTAATCGATAACGCTGTTGCTGATTCCCAATTGGTCAGCACCCTCAGAGTGCCCGGCGAGGCCGAGACGGAGAAGCTATTCCGCTACGCCTATGAGGGCAAATCCATTGACTTCTGAGGGGTGTGAAGATCGCCGCGGCTCATCGCGCCCGACGATGACGGACGGGCGCCTGAAGGGGGGTCCGGGTTCAAGCTGGGACCCGGCCCGGCAAATGCTACGAGGAACGAACAAAGGGAGGCATAGAAATGTTCGGCTACATGGGCAAGATTCTCAGAGTTGACCTGACGAACGGCACCATTACAGAGGAGAGCCTGAAAGAGGAGGACTGCAAGATGTTCTTGGGGGGGAGCGGGCTGGCTACCAAATACTTGTTCGACGAGGTGCCAAAGGGCACCGACCCGCTGGGGCCTGACAACGAGCTGATCTTTATGACCGGCCCGCTGACCGGCACCGAATCGCCAAGTGCGGGCAGGTATTGCGTGGTGACCAAATCGCCCTTGACCGGCTTCTGGGGAGAGGCCAACTCGGGCGGTAGCTGGGGAGTGTACCTCAAAAACTCGGGCTTTGATGGTGTCATCTTCAGCGGCATATCTTCGAAGCCAGTGTATCTGGCGATAGACGACGGTAAAGCCGAACTGAGAGACGCCGCGCATCTCTGGGGAAAGGGCGTTAGCGAGACGGACAGGTTGATCAAAGAGGAACTGGGCGAGGACTGCAACGTTGCCACCATAGGCATAGCCGGCGAGAACCTGGTCAGGTATGCCGCTATCATCAACGATGTTCACCGGGCCGCCGGCAGATGTGGTGTGGGCATGGTAATGGGAGCCAAACGCCTGAAGGCCGTGGCTGCCCGGGGGACACAGGAGATCAAGATAGCCAACAATGACGTCTTCAGCGAGATCTCGAAGAGGAACTATGATCTGGTCAACGAAAGCATGATGAAGATCACCTTCGAAACCTATGGTACGGCCATGGTGGCAGACCTGGTGAACGTGCGGGGGGGGTTTCCCACCAGGAACTGGCAGACAGGCGTCTATCCGGACGTGGATAAGATAAGCGGAATCACGCTGGAAAGCACGCTGCTGGTGGACAGAAAGCACTGCTATGCGTGTCCCATCAGCTGCGCCCGGGTTAGCGTGGTAAAGAGCGGCCCCTATGCCTGCAAGGGCGAGGGGCCTGAGTTCGAGACAGTCGGCGCCTTCGGTGCCATGTGCGCGCTGGAGAGTCTTGAGGCGATAACGCTGGCGCACAACCTGTGTGATGACTACGGTCTGGACGTGGTCTCTACCGGCAGCACCATAGCCTTTGCCATGGAGTGCTACGAAAAGGGGATACTGACCAGTGCGGATACGGACGGACTGGAGCTGAGATTCGGCGATGCCGACGTCGTTATTCAGCTCATCCATAAGATAGCCAGGAGAGAGGGCATCGGCGACCTGCTGGCTGAAGGCACCAAGAGAATGGCTGCCAGGCTGGACAAGGGCGCGGAAGCCTTTGCCATGCATGTGAAAGGACTGGAACTGCCGGCCTATGACCCCAGGGCGGCCAAGATATGCGGCCTGGCGTTTGCCACGGCCAACCGGGGCGGTGACCATATCACCGCTTACATCGAAGGGCCGTCCTTCATAGACATCCCCTTCTTGTGTGTTGAGGATAGCAGGATCGAGGACTCCATGGTGGAGAACCCTGCCGAGGCCAAGGTGGTCAAGGACCTTGAGGATGCGCTGACGGTGTTCGACTGTGTGGGTACCTGCAAGTTCATGGGCATGGCTATGGCCACCGAGGACTGGGTTGACATGTTAGCCAACTGCCTGGGCTGGGAGTTCACCGTCGGAGATTTCAGACAGGCAGGGGAGAGGGTCTATAACCTGGCCAGAGCCTTCAACGTCAGGGAAGGCCTGACCAGGGCCGATGATGCACTCCCCAGGCGATTGCTCGAGGAGCCATTGCCTGAGGGTCCCGCCGAGGGACATAAGGTGGAGAAGCTCGACCAGATGCTGGATGCGTACTATGAGTTCCGCGGCTGGGACAAGAAGACCGGTAAGCCCATGCCGGAAAAGCTCAGGGAACTGGGACTGGACTATGTGGTAGACAAGATATAGGGGGTGAAACATGGTTTCCGTAGCCGACAAACCCTGGCTCAAGCAGTACAAGCTGGGGCCGTACAAGCTTCCACAGACTAAGGAACCCTATCCCAGGATAGCAATTCAGAGTCTTCTGGATACCGCAGCGGCCGAGTTTCCCGGTAAGGCCGCCTGTTCCTATCTCGGCCATGAGATGAGCTACGCCGATCTCAAACAGGAGGCAGATAGATTGGCCGCCGCGCTCGTCGGTCTGGGGGTAAAGCAGGGCGACAAGGTTGCCACCATCCTGCCCACCTGTCCCCAGTTCATCATCAGCGATTTCGGGATACTGAAGGCCGGGGCCGTCCATGTTCCCTGCAGCATCCTGCACAAAGCTGCCGAGTTGATATACGAGATCGGTGACTCGGGTGCAGAGACGGTCATCTGCACAGAGATGTCTCTGGAGACGGTCAAGTCGATACAGGACAAGACCAGCATAAAGAACATAATAGTCACCTCCATAATGGACTATTCATCGGAAACGCCGGAAGTTGCGCAGTTGCCGGATGCTCTGCAGTTTCGCGATCTGATAGCGGGCCATGAGCCCGATCCACCAGATGTCGATATCGACCCCATCAAGGACCTGGCCGTACTGCCCTTTACCGGCGGCGCCACCGGCCTGCCTAAAGGCGTCATGATTACACATTACAACCGGGCCGCCGCTATGACGCACATCGCCTGGTATATGGAACCGTTGAAGGTAGGTGTTAGAGGGAAGACCTCCATGATGCTGCCGGTCGCGTTCTTTCATCAGTACGGCCATATGATGATGCACTTTGCTGTCTACTGGGGCCTCAAGATGTATCTGATTCCGGACCCCCGGGATGTGGACATGCTATATGAGATGCTGACGAAACACCGTCCTTTCGTGTGTTCCTGTGTACCCACTCAGTACTCGAGGCTGGCCGCCAGGGGGCTGGGGAGGATGAACACAATGTTCATGTCCGGTGCGGCAGCGCTGGCCGTGGAAGTGGCGCAGAAATTCAAGAAGCAGACCGGCATGCCCATAACTGAGGCCTACGGGCTGTCCGAGACCAGCGGGGGCACACACATAAACCTCTCGGCTTTCTCCAAGCTCGTCGGCTTCATGCCTGCGGAGAAACTTGGCTCAATAGGAGTCCCGTTTCCGGATACAGAAGTCAAGATCATGGATATGGACACCGGGGAAGAGGCCGCCCCCGGCAAAGAAGGCGAACTGTGGGTGCGCGGCCCGCAGCTTATGCTGGGTTACTGGCCTGAGGCCGGCAAGGGCCTGGTTGATGGCTGGCTGCCTACCGGTGATGTAGTGACGATGGATGATGATGGGTACTTCTACGTTACCGACCGGGTCAAAGATATGGCCAACATCTCGGGCCTCAAGGTCTACACCCGCTTGGTCGATGATGTGCTGTATGAGCATCCGGCGGTGGCCGATGCGGTGGCCATCGGCATCCCTGATGTGGAACGCCCGGGCAGCGACCGCATAAAGGCCTTCATAAGGGTGGCACCCGAATACGAGGGCAAAGTAACCGCCGAGGAGATAATCGGCCACTGCAGGGCCAAGCTGCCTCCCTACGCTGTGCCCAAGTTCGTTGAATTCCGCCAGGAGCTTCCTCTGACCGTCACCGACAAGCTCTTCAAGCGACAGTTGAAGGAAGAGGAGATAACTAACATGAAGGCCCGCGGCGAACTGAAGTGAAGCGCAGAGCTTGGCTGTGTGGTGCAAAGGGTCTGCCCGTGTGGTCTCACTACGTGAGGGAGTGCGGCATCGGGCGCTGTAAGCGGCATGATAGTCAGTCACACCGGCATGTGCTGCGTGCTTGATCGGGATGCAGCCGAGTCCTGATTGATCGGCTGCCCTGCATTTCGGGCAGGGTGATTGCGAAGCCCTCAAGCTGTTTTTGATACAATATGGCGTCTTATCCAGGGTGAGGAGTGCATACATATGCCCAGCTATGAGGATCTGAAGGCCAGAGTCATTGATGCGGGAGAATGCACGGTATGCGGGGCATGCGTGGTGGCCTGTCCCACCTTCCACATCAAGTTCATTGATGGCAAGCCGGAGCGCCCCAAGCGTACCATGGACTGCGTGGGCTGCAGCATCTGTTACGAGGCCTGCTATATGCTCAGACATGACCTGATGAAGGCTATCGAGACCAGCACCATAGGCTGGGGCAGGAAGGAAAGCATAGGTTTACACAGGAGCGTCGTGGCAGCGAGGGCGATGGACGCCGATATCACCAGGGCCTGCCAGGATGGCGGAATTGTCAGTGCGTTGCTGCTGTATGCTCTGGACAGCGGCGCCATAGATGGGGCGCTGGTGGTAGGTGGGGAGGGCTGGGCGCCAGTAGCTTGTATCGCTGAACACCGGGACGAGATAGTCCGGTCGGCCGGCACCAAATACGGTGTAGTGCCGGTGCTGAAGGAGTTGCGGGCTGCCGTAGTTGACCGCGGCCTGAGCAGAATCTGTGTTGTGGGGTCACCCTGCCATATACAGTCGACCAGATATCTGAAGTATAAGGGCCTGCCGCTGGCATCCTCGGTGAAGCTGACCGTGGGGCTGTTCTGCCGGGAGAACTATGACTATGCCTGCCTGGCAGAGAAGACGAGGGTAAGAGGAGTCGACATCGGCCGGGCGGACAAGCTCGATGTCTCGGACGAGTTCGATATCTATGTCGACGGACAGAAGCTGTGTTTGCCGCTCACCGATGTCAAGGGCTGCGTGCCCAGACACTGCCTGGTCTGCCGGGATTTCGCTGCCGAACTGGCGGACATTGCCGTCGGCAGCGGTGGCTCACCCGAGGGATGGTCAACCGTGATAGTCCGTACCGAAGACGGCGAGAAGGTCTTCTCGGGCATGGTGGAAGAGGCGCGTATTGAGACGAGGGATATCGAAGACATCTCGGAAGTGAAGGAAATCGCCAGCAGAAAGAAGGAGAAGGGCAAACAGACGAGGGAGATATTCAGGCTTAAGGAGGCGGGGCTGGATCAGGAAGAGATCGCTGCCAGGCTTGGCATCACGAAGGAGAGGGTCTCTCATCGCCTGGAGGGGATCTGAACCCATCGGGCGCTTGAGCACCGGACAGCGCGCATCCAAGCACCGGATAATTGCTGAGGCTGCACTGTCTCACCTAGCATAATAGGTGCAGCCCGACTAGACCGCCTTCTTACTCAACGCGTCACGATCGCCGCCGCTCATGCCCGCGATATGTCTCACCAGCTTCTTTCTGGACTCGACGTCATACTGGGTAGTGATGGCGATCTGTTCCATGATGGGCGAGCCGCCACCGTGGTAGCTGCCGACGTTGATTATGCCTCCCGACGCTGAGCAGAGAGCATCACCCAGGTAGCGCCAGAACTGCGACTGGTCCTCTACCGGCATTTCGGGGTTGCGCTTTGTGTATTTCGTCAGCAGGTCACTGGTCTCCGGGTTCAGGAAGTCCTTTTCGTGGGGGAAGGTAGCTACCACGCCCCCCGCGATATCGCAGAGCATCTCTGCCTCGTGGTAGACGGCCTCGCCCGTCAGGCAGCGGCCCACATTACAGTAAATCGAGTTGGGTATGTAAGAGCCGGGACCGTAGGGCACGAATCCTATTCCGGGTATGTAGACCTCCGGCTTGCCCAGGGCAGAGGCGGTGTATCCCGCTGCATAGCCCAGTTCAGTGGTCATGATGATCTCGGCCAGCTTTTGTCGGACGTGGGGAGTCTTGTGGATATTATTCACCTCGGCGGCCAGTGCCGCAGTGCCCAGGATTATGTCCCCTATAGCGGGCTTGCAGCCCGAGTAGGAATGGCGGTGGAACAGGGCAAACAGCAGAGCCAGCACACCGCCGTGCTGCCATTCGCCGGCCAGGAAGACCCTTTCCCAGGGCACGAAGCAGTCGTCGAATATCATGTAGGAATCCGTGGCGCCGGGCTGGAAGCCCCGCTTGAAGTGTTCCCTCTGCCTGAGGTTATGGACGGTGACCACCTGCTTGAGTCCCTCCCAGTCGCCGGGGATGGCGAAGGCCACCGCGTAGTCTTTGTCTTCCGGCCGCAGAGCCCGCGTCGGCACCACCAGCACCTCGTCCGCCACCGACGCCTCGGAGATGTGTAGCTTACAGCCGCTGACCACGATGCCGTCGCTGCGCCTCTCTTTGATCCGAACGTAGGCATCCGGATCCGGCTGATCAGCAGGCCTCAGTAACCTGTCGCCCTTCACGTCGGTTTGAGCACAGCAACCTACCAGGTCCTCGCTCTGGAAGCGCTCCAGCCACTTCTTGAAGTTCTTGTGGTATTGCGTCGCGCCGTTGTTCATTTTGTCCGCCTCGTAGGATACGTTGTATATGGCATTGGTGGAGTCGATGCCCATGCATCTCTGGATGCAGCCCCCTACCTTCTGGCAGAGCATGCGGGTCATGTCCTGCTTCTTGTGCAGGTCATCGGTGTTCTGGTGGATGTGGGTGAAGCGGCTGATACGGTCACCCGTGAGATGGGATACGGCCGTGCACAGGTCCTGGTTCTCCGGCCTGGCAGCCTCATCGAAGGTGGTGCCGATGGTGTTCATGCAGTCCATCTGCAGTTCGTCCGTGCGATCGATCAATCCGCCGTTGAAGTAGACGTTTCGCCTCATCTTGGCCAGCCCCTGTATGTACTGCTCTTTGGTTCGCATTGATTCCTCCTTGCGGCATCGATTGCCAGATCCAGATCCGCCCTTTTCAGGCTGTAGCTGAGTCGGCGTCAGGGCACAGCTGTGGTATGTATGATCAGAACTCCCGTCTGTTTTCCAGGGCCTGTCCCAGAGTCAGGTCGTCGGCATATTCCAACTCAGCACCAAAGGGCAGGCCGCGGGCCAGGCGGGTGACGCGGACTTCGAGCGGCTTGATGACCCTTTGCAGATACATGGCCACGGTCTCGCTCTCCACATTGGGGTTAGTTGCCACGATCACCTCAGTTACTGATCCATCCTGCAGCCTGGCCAGCAGTTCCTCTATCTTCAGCGCGTCAGGCCCTACGCCCTGTGCCGGGCTGATGGTTCCGTGAAGCACGTGGTAAACGCCGCTGTACTTCCCCGTGTGTTCCAGCGGCAGGATGTCTGAAGGTTTCTCCACAACACAGATTCTGGAGTGGTCACGCTCCCTATCCTGACAAATGCGGCAGGGGTCGCAATCAGTGGTGTTGAAACAGAGTGAACAGAGCTTTATCTGCTCCTTTAGCGTCAAAATGGCCTCGGCGAGGGCTCTGGCCTCCTCATCAGGGCTGCGCAGGAGATGATGGGTTAGCCTTTGCGCGCTTTTCGGTCCTATTCCGGGCAGCTTGTTGAATTCTTCGATTAGTCTGGCTATCGGTTGGGCGACGAATGCCATTCCTGCTTATTCCTTATCTTGTTGTCATTCTGGATAACCTTGTCGTGACTCTACGTGTAGAAAAGAGCCTCGGAAACTCCTTCCAGACCATGAACTCCGGTGTCAAATCGATAACCGGCCTCCGAGAGCCTTCCTAAGGCAATCCCGGTATATTGAGCCCGCCGGTCAGACCGCTCAAATGCTTGTTAACAAGCTCCTGCGACTTGGTGGTCGCCTCATTAACCGCAGTCATGACCAAATCCTGCAGCAATTCAACGTCGCACGACTCGGCGGCTTCAGGTGATATCTGCACAGAGTGTACCTTCTGGTGTCCGTCCATCACCACCTTGACAGCACCGCCTCCGCTGGTCGCTTCCACGGTCATGCTGCCCAGTTCTTCCTGGGCTTTGGCCAGCTTGGCCTGAAGCTGCTGGGCCTGGCGCAGTATTGACTTATCCATCTGCCTCCTTTCCGTCGGCTTCGCTCAGGACTACAGTCCCTCCTCACTTATCGTGGCTCCCATCTCCAGGGCAGCCCGCACCACAGGGTTCTGTGTAGTTGCCTCGGATGAAACGTCCCTCTTGTGATCGATGAGAACGCACCGCACCTTGTACGGTCTATCGAAAACCTCCTTCAGCTTCCTTTCCACCAGACGTCGGTATTTAACGTCTTCGATCTTCTCCTTGTGGAAGGAGTAGTAGAAACCTAACACCAATGTATCGTCTTCAAGGGCTATGGGGTCACAGGCGCTGCGCAGGAAAGCATCCAGGTTACCGCTTGAGCCTTCCCCCCGCAAGGATCGGATGAAGTCTCTCCAGTGACTACGGAGCGAATCAATGCCCTGAGCAGCCTCTTGGCCTGGAATCACATTATCGCCGCTGCAAGGGTCCGGCTCAACAGAGACCCTGTCGTCGGTCTTGGGGGCGACCCTATCGGCATCGAGTGCCGCAGGGACCTCGACTCCGGCTGGAGTCTCAGCCGCCTCAGCCACGTCCGCCACCACAGACGGGCCAGAGGTGATCACCTGGTCCTGGCCTGGCGCACACAGGGCACAACTGAGCAAAGCCAGTTCTAGGGGCAGAGTGGAGTAATTGTCAGTTCGAAAATCTATGCCGGAGAAGGACTTAACTGCTTTGAGGATATAATCCAGCGGGACATCGGCGGCGAGGCTCCCCATCTCGGCCAGGTCTTCGCCGGTGACGTCCAGTGCCTCCTCGCATCGAGATTTGGCCAGCAGCAAGCCCCGCAGGTATTCCACAAAGCCCAGATTAAACTGGCGGAGGTCAATGCCATCGGTATTGAGGCTATTGATGACTCTTAGTCCGGCAGCTACATCCCTGTTCACCACGCATCGCGCTAGCTGTCTGACACGTGGGTCCCGGCCCATGCCGAGCTCTGCCTGGACCTGATCAAGCTCAATTCGGTTGCCATGGAAAGCAATCATCTGCTGCAGGAGGTTTTCGGCATCTCGAAGGCTGCCGGTGGCAGCACGAGCGATAAGCGTCAAGGCGTCGGGCTCAATACGAACGCCCTCCTTCTCACAGATCAGCTTGAGCTTGTCCGTTATTTCGGTCTGGCCCAGACGCCGGAAACTGAATCTCTGACATCTCGACACTATGGTCGCTATCATCTTGTGCGCCTCGGTGGTGGCTAAGA
Organism: Dehalococcoidia bacterium; assembly: GCA_014859205.1. Taxonomy (GTDB): domain Bacteria; phylum Chloroflexota; class Dehalococcoidia; order GIF9; family AB-539-J10; genus RBG-13-51-36. The sequence goes on from JACUUR010000009.1 coordinate 28,199, forward strand.
TGAAGATCACATGTCCGGGTGGCTCCTCCAGGGTCTTCAGCAGTGCGTTGCAGGCCGCCTCAGTGAGCATGTGCACCTCGTCTACAATATATACCTTATAGCGAGTGAGGCTGGGGGCGTAACTGGCCTTCTCTCTCAAGCTACGGATTTCGTCGATGCCGCGGTTGCTGGCAGCGTCAATCTCTATTACATCCAGCGCTCTGCCCTCTGTGATGGAACGACAGATATCGCAGGCATTGCACGGCTCGCCATTTGTCTGGTTGGGGCAGTTAACCGACTTGGCCAGGATGCGCGCCATGCTGGTCTTGCCGGTGCCTCGCGGACCGCAGAACAGATAAGCATGAGCTACCTTCCCGGACTCCACGGCGTGACGCAGAGTCTGTGTTACAGCCTCCTGTCCCAGCACCTCGCTTAAGGTCTGCGGCCGCCACTTGCGGTAGAAAACCTCGGAACCCATATGGTCAACCCCATTATACACCTTTCAGCCCGATCCCTAAAGGAGATGCGCGTGCCGCATGGACCGAACTCATCAGTCTTTGAGGCGCAGGAGCGGCTTCCCTTGAGACGGCTCGGCTGATACCTTATCCCCAAGTGGAGGGTTTCCTCGGGGTTGGCACGGGTGCTTAGACCGTAGTCCGATGGAGGTGACTACCCGGCAGCATTATCTGCAGCCCATGATCAAGATGGTAGGGAGCACAGGGCTTTGTCGTCACAATCTTGAGTAGCGTGATCACTCGTGAGCCGCCGTGATGCTTGGGCATCTGCGCGGCAACTGTGTCATTACCAGCGGAGTTCCTCTAGATACCAACTGCCATCTCTTTCTACGGTACGGATCGTGTTGGTGAATTCGTCGTCTCCGTACTCGGGATGACTGCTTGTTATCGTGACTAACGTCTCGGCGGTCCCATTGTGTCGCTCAGTTACACCCATTTCGAAGTCGATCGAGGCTCCCATCTCCACTTCTCTCTGCATGTCATCCAGCAACATCTGAAGCCAGTCTCGTATCTCATCCCTCCCCAGCCCGTACTCAATCTCCATCTGATCCAAAGCCTGCGGGTCGACCAGGGCGAGGTACTGCGACGCGTCGCCCTTCTCGTATATCGCGACAAGGTAGCTACGCACAACTGCCTCCGGAGACGAATGCGGGGCGTCGCTTCCCACCAACAAGGCTCCAGTGAGGGCAGCGACGATTAGAACCACACCTGCTATGAGACCTACAACCTGATTTCTGGCAATCATGGCTCACCTACCTCTTTCTGTCCCGGCGCCCTTAGCGGGCGCCGGGTCTACGAGAGAACTCCTGCTTCATCGGGCAGTGGTACAGGTCCGGCGAAGCTCTGGTTCACGCCATATCAGACCCCAGTCCTGTCAAGCGAACGGGGTCTTCCAGAACCGCGGAGCATCCCCCATCGGACCTGGCAACCAAGAACCCAGATACAGGCATCCTCACGCCGGAGGACGACCCGAATACGCCTGCTCTATCAGGCCGCGAGACCCTGGCCCTGAATCCCCTATCTGTTGGCCTGCTTCTCCGCCCAGTTGCCCGCTCCGGGCACCTTCCACATCCTGCCTGTACCTGCCATGATCATGAGGACGATCCACAGGATCACCGTCACGACCCAGATTATCCAGCTGATCACTCCGGCAAAGATGACCAGTCCCGGGGAGAGAGTTCGAATGCCTATGGCAACAATGATCCCCGAGAAGACGATCTGTGCCACCATCAGTACTCCGAAGGTCATGATGGATTGCCAGGCATGGAACTTGACGAAGGTGCTCTTCTTCTCGAGCAGGACGAATACTATTCCCGTTATCCACCCGACCACGTAGCAGAGAAGGCCGGCTACATTGGCCGACATCCCCGTGCTGCTCTCTGCTTCGGGCTTGGCTGCGCCTCCACCGGGGGTAGCTGCACCACCCATATCGGCACCACACTTGGAGCAGAACTTCGCCTCCTCAGGGTTCTCCGTGCCACACTTAGAGCATCGCATTTTCACCTCCTTTAGATTGAGTATAACCGTCTCGTTCTGAGTCTGCCTGCAGTCAGTGAGGCCTCCTGAGCTTTTGCTCATCATGCAGGGCCTAAGCCGCCCCGCGCTTTGGTCTCGCGACTATAGGCAATCACAATCCAGGACAGCACGCTAAATGTACATTACATACTGCACGTATGTCAATAGCGGTTGGCTCCTGTGCTCACGCAGCGGGACTCTGTCGCCGCGGGCTTGGGCGTTGAGCCTGCCTGTCCCGAGCCTGGCGTGGGTCCCTGTATAGTCGCTTGCCCTGGCTCCGCTCATGATAGATCTGGGCCGACAGCGACATGAATGGAGAGAGCAGTATCGAGTGTTTGACAGAAGAGGAAGGGCAGCATACACTAGAATACACAGTTCTCAGGCATGCCATACTGCTGGCGATTCACCGGTAGCATGAGACAAGA
>JACUUR010000087.1 GCA_014859205.1 Dehalococcoidia bacterium
AGATCATCTACAACGTGGACAAGTTTGCCGAATGGATGAAGGGAGTGCGCGACAGAGGACTGCACGAGAGAGTAAAGATACTGGCCGGGGTCGCCCCCATAAAATCCATGGGTGCAGCCCGGTACATGAAGACTAGGGTTCCCGGAATGGATGTGCCGGACTCGGTCATCGAGCGGCTTCAGGGAGTGACCAAGGAGCAGGTGTCCAGGGAGGGCATCAAGCTGTGCGTCGATATCATCAACCGGGTGCGTGAGATCGAAGGCGTGGCCGGCATTCATCTCATGGCAATCGAGTGGGAGGAAGTGGTTCCTGAGATTGTGGAGGCCGCCGGCCTTATGCCGCGCCCCAGATTTGATTGATCATGAATGACCGCCCTTCTCCATCACCCGGCTCCCGTCAGGAGGGATATGAGCTTTCCTACAAGCTTGCCCGCCAGCAGTTGGCAGAAATCGGCGACCTGGAAGAGCTATGTCACAGGAGCGGTGCGCGATACGTAAGCGCCGACAAGATTGCCTTAGATTATCTTAACCAACAGTATCAGATAGCCCTTCCCGAGGTCGAGATTTCTCTGGCGGACGGTGAAGGGGAGGTCCCGCTCAAGGACAGGATTCTGATACTGCACTATCTAACCCGGGCAAAAGGCACTCAGGCTTCAGGCAAGCTGATCACCTACAAGCAGATACCCGGGGGCAGCAGCTATTTCGGGGCGTTCTCGCAGAGAGCAATAGCTCCACTGGTGAGGCGTTTCGGCCCGGATCCCGACTCGTTGCTCGGGGCGGCGGCGAGGCTGGGTGGGTGTGAGTCGGACCACGGCGACGTATCCGTGACCATCAACGCATTTCCCCGCGTGCCCATAACCCTGGTGTTGTGGAGAGGCGATGACGAGATAGCTGCCAATGGCAGTGTTTTGTTCGACGCCGGTGTTTCTGATTACCTTTCCACCGAGGATGTGGCGGTAGTTACCGAGACCATCGTCTGGAAACTAGTTAAAGGGATCTAGTCAGCCTGACGTCTCGAGGGTGGCAGTCAGCAGGCTGAGAGGCGAGACGAAGCTGAGAAAGGAGTCGGCAATGGTTGCGCAAGCCATGGTCACACTGAACATTGATGGTAAGGCTGTACAGGCCAGTCAGGGGCAGACGATATTGGAGGCTGCCACCTGTGCAGGTATTTACATTCCCGCCCTCTGCCACTATCCGGATCTGAAACCCCTTCCTGGGCTGCTGCCTGACCAGGCGTGCCAGCTTTGTGTGGTGGAGGCAAACGGAAGCATCGTCCTTTCCTGTATGACCATCGCGAGTGAGGGGATGGTCGTCAGAACCGGCACACCTGGGGTGCGAGACCTGAGGCGGAGGCATATGCTTGCTATTCTGCATAGGCAGCCCTCCGATATCTGCCTTGGAGGGAGGGACTGCGAGCTTCAACGAGCTATCGATTATGTCGGCCTGGAAGAGATGCCTGTCCATGTTTCCAGGGATTTGCCTGTGCTGGAGGACAATCCCTTCTTCGCGCGCGATTCCAGCTTTTGCATTCTGTGCCACCGCTGTCTTCGGGTCTGTGATGAGATCCGCGGCAATGGCGTGATTGAGATTGCCTTTCCGTGTTACAAAGCTTGCCCTGCGGGTATAGACGTTCCCCGTTACATTCGGCTTATTTTCAGGGGAAGGCCCGGCCAGGCTCTGGCAGTAATAAGGGAAAGAGTTCCCTTTCCTGCCGTATTGGGCAGAGTCTGTGCTGCTCCGTGCCAGGAGGAATGCCGGCGAGGGCAAGACGTGGATAAGACATTACAGATAAGGATGCTCAAGCGCTTCGCTGCTGACCATGGTGGTGACATCTGGAAGCAACAGGCCAGGTTTCTTCCCCCGACCGGCAAAACCGTAGCAGTAGTGGGGTCAGGACCGGCGGGACTAACCTGTGCCTACTATCTGGCTAAGCTTGGGCACAAAGTAACCATATACGAAGCTCTCCCCGAGCCTGGTGGAATGATGAGGGTGGGAATTCCTGAGTACCGTCTTCCGCGGAATATACTCCGCGATGAGATTCGAGAGATCGAGGCATGCGGTGTGGAAATCCGACTCAATACTCGAATTGAGTCCCTGGATGATCTCTTTGATCAGGGATGTCACGCAGTATTTGTGGCCATTGGAGCTCACGAGGAGATGAAGCTGGGGGTCGAAGGCGAAGACATGCCTGGGGTGATGGGGTGTGTGGAGTTCCTCAGGCGCTTCAACCTTGGAGAGAAGCTGACGATAGGAAACCGCGTAGGCGTGATCGGGGGTGGGAATGTTGCCGTGGACTCGGCACGAGCTGCTCTGCGGCTTGGTGCCAGAAGCGTGACGATTTTTTACCGCAGGACTAAGAACGAGATGCCGGCGCAGAGCGAGGAGGTGGAGCAGGCGTTGGAGGAGGGAGTTGAGATCGTATTTCTTGTTGCTCCCTCCAGGATTATGAGAAAGAACGGTAGCGTAAAGCTGGAGTTGATTCGCATGGAGTTGGGCGAGCCGGATGTCAGCGGCAGGTGCAGGCCTGTTCCTGTAGAGGGAAGTGAGTTTGCTGCCGAGCTTGACACCCTCATTGCAGCCATTGGGGAACGCCCGGATGTGCCCGCTGGCTTCAGTGCTGAGCTAGGACGGGGTAACGTGCTGAAAGTCGACGACGACCTGTGTGCAGGCAGAGAAGGTGTCTTTGCCGGAGGCGATTGCGTGACTGGCCCGGCCCTGGTCATCAACGCCATTGCTGCTGGAAGGAAGGCGGCTCAGTGCATTGACCGCTATCTGGGCGGGAAAGGAGATATCACAGAACACCTTGTCTCGGCTGAGGAGGCGACCATCTGGTCTGAAGACCCGGCCACGCCGGAAAGACTGGCGACGGTGTCTCACCTGCCGCCTGAAGTGCGTGTTAACAGCCTTGTCGAGGTCGAGCAGGGCCTGCCCTGGGAGACGGCAGTCGCTGAGGCTCGACGGTGTCTCCAGTGCCATGTCATTTCTCCTCTGGAAGGACGGACTCTTCGCGAGGTTGACTGTAAGTTCTGTGGTGCCTGCGTCGATGCCTGCCCCTCGGGCGCTCTTGTTGACCTGGCTGCCTGCGGGTTAGGGAAGCCCGACCGCGTAGTGAGCACCATCTGCCCGTATTGCGGTGTTGGCTGTCAACTGAGGCTTGATATCAAAGACGAGCGGATCATAGCTTCGAGACCGGATCGGGATGGCGCGGCTAATCATGGCCAGGCCTGTGTCAAGGGACGGTTCGGCATCGCCGAGTTTGTCCATCATCCCGAGAGGCTGACCGCGCCCCTGATAAGAAGGAACGGAGAGCTGGAGGAGGCATCCTGGGATGAAGCTCTGGATTTCGTCGCCGGCAAAGTGAAGAGCTATACGCCAAATGAGGTGGGCTTCATCGCGTCCGCCAAGTGCACCAATGAAGAGAACTACGTCATGCAGAAGTTCGCGCGGGCGGTATTGGGCACCAACAGCGTTGACCACTGTGCGCGACTGTGTCACGCCCCGACGGTGGCCGGCCTGGTGCAGAGCTTTGGCAGCGGGGCAATGACCAATTCGATTGACGAGGTTGCCGACGCAGCCTGCATTCTTGCTATAGGCACAAATACCACTGAAGCTCATCCTATCATCGGGCTTGAGGTGAAGAAGGCGGTAAGCAAGGGTAGCAAGCTGATCGTTGCCAACCCACGCGAGATCGACCTCTGTCGCTTTGCCAGCCTGTGGCTCCGGCACAGGCCCGGCTCGGATGTTGCTCTACTCATGGGGATTATGCGGGTGATAGTAGAGGAGGGGTTGCTCGACTCGGCCTTTATCGAGGCGAGATGTCAGGACTTCGATGCGTTCAAGGAGTCATTGCAGGGTTTTGAACTAGACTTTGTGGAGCAGGTAACCGGGGTGTCGAAGGAGAAGATAGCGGAGGCCGCCCGCATGTTTGCCGTCAACAGCCCGGCCACGATCCTCTATTCGATGGGTATCACTCAGCATTCACATGGCACCGATAATGTGCTGGCTGTTGCCAACCTGGCTATGCTTACGGGAAACATAGGCAAGCGCTCAGCAGGAGTCAACCCGCTCAGGGGACAGAACAATGTGCAGGGTGCCTGCGACATGGGCAGCCTGCCCAACGTCTATCCCGGCTATCAGGCGGTGGGCGACCCGGCCATCAGGGAGAAGTTTGAGGCTGCCTGGGGCTGTCACCTGCCGTCCTCTCCTGGGCTGACGCTGGTCGAGATGATTGAAGCTGCTTACAACAAGGACCTGAAGGCGCTGTATATAGTTGGTGAGAATCCGGTCTTGAGCGATGCTGATTCGCAGCACGTTGAGAGGGCTCTTACGCAGTTGGAGTTCCTGGTGGTGCAGGATATGTTCCTGTCTGAGACGGCCAGGCTCGCCCATGTTGTTCTGCCGGCAGCCAGTTTTGTGGAGAAGGACGGCACCTTCACCAATACCGAGCGCCGTGTACAGCGAGTGCGAAAGGCCATCGAACCGGTCGGGCAGGCAAAGCCTGATTGGTGGATTATCTCTGAGCTAGCCCGAAGGTTAGGAGCCAGCGGCTTCGCCTACGATGGTCCGGTTGACATAATGGACGAAATCAGAAGCCTTACTCCCAGCTATGGCGGCATAGGCTACGAGAGGTTGGATGGGTGTGGACTGCAATGGCCCTGTCCCATCGACGATCATCCTGGCACACCGATATTACACACCAGCACTTTTGTGCGGGGAAAAGGCCGTTTCATCCCGCTCAAGTACACTCCGCCGGGCGAGGCGCCGGATGCTGATTACCCGCTTGTTCTCACCACAGGTCGGAGCCTGTATCACTTCCACACCGGCACCATGACCCGCAAAGTAGCAGGGCTCAATACGATAGAACCTGAAGGGGTGGTTGAGATCAGCCCCGGCGACGCCTCACAGCTCGGTATCGCCCAGGACGAAAAGGTTAAGATCAGCTCCCGAAGGGGTACTGTTGTGGCCAAAGCCAGGGTATCCAAAGCCATGCCGCCGGGGGTGGTGTTCATGACCTTCCATTTCGCAGAGAGCGCGGCTAACGTGCTCACCAATCCCGAGCGCGACCCGATAGCCAAGATCCCCGAGTTCAAGGTTGCTGCAGTCAGGGTTGAGAAGGCGTGAAGCCTGCCGTGTCGGTCAAGGTCGAAAAGGCCTCCTCCATCCGTGAGTTCACGTTCGGAAGACCCATGTCCTGAATGCCATCGCGAAGGCCGAAGTCCCACCCCTTCTTGTCTTTGCGAGGCGCCGCAGGCGCCGAAGCAATCTGACACGAAGTGTCATTCAGAGCTAGGCCAGGAATATCGCCGTGATTGCTTCGTTTCGCTCGCAACGACAGGAAGGAAGCAGAATCCACGGATTATGGGGCCTGGCGCCCGTCGTCTGATGATATTGCGCGGCCTGTTTCTCTGGTGTCTTGTCGGTCCTGCCTGGGCCACCCGGCGTCGACCGTCAATGCTTGTAGAACGGCTGTCTATAGCTGCAGGCCGGTCAGAATCGTTGGGTCACAATCCGATGGAAAGTGCATCTGGTGATAATCTTGCAGAATGGACTGGAGTTTCGTAGAC
>JACUUR010000010.1 GCA_014859205.1 Dehalococcoidia bacterium
GCCACAGGGGGCGGAGTCACAGCCTTCGCCTCCTGCCGCAACGAGAGGTTGATCTCGTTCTTGCCTGGATTGGACGCGGTCTTTGCATCCTTGACAGCTTCCGATGAAGGATCGAAGTCGATGCGGGCCAGTTCCAGATACGGCTCTGAGGGCAACTTCTCTCCCTCCTGAACTCGATAGGCCTCCAGGATCCTCGTAGGCTGCCCTCCCTCCGGGGGCTGATAGGGCTCAGAAGGCACCTCGCGGAACTGAATGGTGAGATAGACTGTGCCTTTGGCCCTGCTCTGAATCCGATAGCGTTGACCCTGAGGCACTATGATCACGTTGCCTTCAGGGTCGATGGCCATTCCCGGTCCGATGTTCACCGACAGGTCGGGGGGATTGCTGGCAGTTACCTCAAGCCCCTCCACGATGCCGGATTTGTGAAAAGCCAGCATATGCAGTCTCTGCTGGTCACGATGATAGTCGTGGGCGTCGCGCCATGTATCGGCGTCTATTACCAGGCCCTGAAACGGCTGAACGCGCTTCAGCCGGAACTTGATGATATCCTCAAGCGGCATAGCTATCCTGTCCTTTCCCGACCAGGCGACCCGACCTGCGGGACATAAGGTGCCTGCATCGAATCGTGTGGTTCAGAGTTCCCCTCCAGGCGACACAAACGCAAGACACCACTCATGAGTACGCTGGAAGAAGATACGACCGCTATTCTCATGCGCAGAAACAATCAGTACCTTCTTTCCTGCCGCGATAAAGGTTACACCTGGCCTGTTGTCGCCTCGAAATGATCGTCTCTGGCACGGGACAAACTTAGGCGGCATCGATCGTTCAAGACACCGCCCGGCAGCAGATGATACAGAAATACTATCCCGCCTCAGCGCCCTTGTCAAGAGGGTTCCCTGAGAAAAGCCACTGCAATGACGAAGGCAGAAAGCACTGGAACCGCGGTCAGCATCAGGGCGGCCGGTGTTCCCACCAACCCCGCCACCAGTCCCATTACCGGCGCCCCCACTGCTACCCCGGCAGTGAGCAGGGCATGAAACAGCCCCACAGCCAGGCCTCGCTCACCAACCGCGGTGTGATCGGCAACCATCGCCGAGACCGAGGGAAACAGGAGTCCGTAACCCACTCCGTATAAGGCCATGCCCCCGGCCAGGAGCGCAAAGCTGGACAGGGACGGAAGCACAACCAGCGAGATGGCGACACACGACAGGCCGCAAAACACAGGCGGCCGCCTGCCCAGCCTGTCGGAGATGGCTCCGCCCGGCAGTTGGGTCAGCACAAACAATGCAGAAAAGGTGGCCAGCAGAATCCCTACCTCGAAAGCCTCCATTCCCAGCCTCTCCACATGTACCGGCAGAAGCGTAACCACGCTCCCGAAGGTGAAGTACTGCGCGAATATAGCTGCGTAGGCCGGTACCAGTCGCCGGCTGGTGAGAAGACTCCGGGCCTTCCGGAGACTCCCACCGCTGTCAGGACCCCTGCCGGCGGGGTCGCCACCCGGCAGTACCATGCTTAGGACAATCGCCAGGCCGACCAGCGATGCTCCGAGGAAAAAGACCGCACTCACACCCAGGCGGGAGGCGACCACACCGCTGACCGGATAGCCCACCAGAGATGCACAGGCCAGGGCCATGCCGTAGAAGGACATGGCCCGCCCCCTCCTATCGCTGACCGCATGATCCGCGACTATCGACATGGTGGCCGGGGCGACCAGGGCGCCGCTGAGGCCGTGTAGCGCACGCACCATAGCCAGGTGCAGCGGACTGCGCGCGAAAGCATACAGCAGCATGCTCAAGACGTTGCCGCTTAGGCCCACCACCAGCGGACGTTTGTAGCCAACCCTGTCGATGAACCGCCCGAAGACGATATTGGCAGGCGTGTTGACTATGGAGTAGAGCCCCACGATCAGCCCCACCAACCCTATGCTAGCACCCAGCCCCGAGGCATAAAGCGCTATGATCGGTATCAGCAGGTGGGTGTCAACAAAGCCGAGAAAAGTGATAACCGAAGCTACCGGCAGGGTCCATTTGTCGCGCTTTGACATGCACATCCCTGATCAGGAACAGCATATCACATGTCGCCTGCCGTACTAGTAGTTCCTCCACATGCCGCCGGCGGCCTCAACCACCCGCACGATGGGGGTGATCAGGAGTTCCCTTACCACAGCCCGCAGGAAATCGCTCTCTGCTATGGACTCCGCCACCGGCGGGCTGAACCAGTAGTACAGCGCCACAAACCCGGAGCCGGTCGCGCTGTCCATCAGCACCTCATCGCGAAACTCCCTCAGTATGTCTATCTCCACGGCGGCGGGGGTTCCGTAGGCTGCAGTGGCTATGAAACACTCGTAATCGTCCCAGAAACCGTCGGGAAAAGGAAACGGGAACAACGGGAAGGGGAAAGGAAAGGGAAAGGGAAAGGGAAACGGATCGGGATCGGGATCAGGATCTGGATCGGGTTCAGGGTCAGGATCAGGGTCGGGGTCGGGGTCCGGATCGGGATCAGGGTCTGGATCGGGGTCCTCGCCGTTGGGCGGAGCCGGCGCGGTCAGATCGAGTTCGGTCGTCCAGCCGTCATGAAAGCCGAACACTTGGTCTGCCTTCTGGCCACCCACGTAGAAGGAGATGGTAGCATCCTCAGCAATGTCGCCCTGCACTAGCAGGCCGTAGACCCCGGGAGTGGTGACTGTTGAGCGGCCGTACTCGGCTCCGCCAACGTAGGCGCGAATCCCGGTTCCCTCCTTAGCATCCTCGCCGTCAACCTTCACGGTGCCGTAGAAGGCATGGCCAAGCCCGGGCGCCTGGGCCGAAACAGAGACGACAGGTGCCAAAGCCAGCAGCAGAACTAGAAAGCCGAAGGCTGCAGGTCTCAATCGCCTGAATGCGACCTTCATCATAGTATACTATCCTTTTCAGTCCGTCTCTATCTCCTGCGGCGGCTTGGCCATGGCTAAAGGAGAACAGAGCTGCAGCAGGCGTCTATGTCATGAGTTACCGGCATTGCCAGGGGGCTGAGCCCACTGCGCGGATGGCCTTCAGGCCGGGTCCTTGAATGGCCATCCGGCAGGCCATTACTCGTCTGCATCACATCGCGACCGTATCAAATACTCGCTATTGCCGCCACATGTCGCTCGTAGCATCAACCATCCAGACAATCGGGTCAATCAGCAGTTCCCTGACCAGGGTTCTGACAAAGCCGTTCTCTGCTATCACCTCCGCCACCGGGGGGCTGAGCCGGTAGTACAGAGCAACAAGCCGGGACCCAACGGCGCTTTCCATCAGCACCTCATCCCGAAACTCCCTCAACACATCGATCTGCTCCGCAGAAGGCGTGCCGTAAGCTGCCGTAGCAATGAAGCAACCAAAGGCAGATAGATCAAGACCCAGTCCTGCCCCGGGCTGTTGCGCGGTGGCGAATGGCACTACAGCACCCTCAATCACGGTGTCGTTGTGCCTGACCTGGGCCTTGATGTGATATTCAGTCTGTGCGACCAGTCCTGTCAGCGGATAACTGTAAGTACCATCTGCATCTCTGGCGGCCCAGGGAGTATGGAACCAGGAAGGATCGGTAGGCCTCTTAGCCGCGAACCGCACCTCCACCGAAGGAGCGTCCCCAAGTGTATAGCTCATGTTCAGGTTGGCAGAGTAGGTGGTAATGCCGGTGGCTGCCTCGGTAGTCACCGTAGGCGCTCCCACCGCTGCCGCGAAATTGGCAATGACCACGACAGCCTGAGCCGGCATCGTGAAGGTAGTCTCCTCGGCGGTCGCATCGTCGAGCGTGACCGCCGGTGGCCCGGTCCAGTTCACCAGCCGGTAGCCGGATGCCGGCACTGCCTTTATGCTTACTACGGCACCAGCAGGATAAGCACCTCTGCCCGCAATGTCAATCGCATCTCCACCGTGCGAAGGCTCTTCCACCAGAGAGAGGGTGTAGACACGCTCAAAATTCGCGGTCACCGTCACAGCCCGGCCGGGCATGGTGAAAACGGTCTCCGCTGCCGTCGCATCGTCGAAATCAATCTCCGAATCTGCAGTCCAATTAACAAAGGCATAGCCGGCTGCAGGAACCGCTTCTATTCTTACCAACGCGCCTTCGGCGTACGCACCCCTGCCACCAACATCAACCACGCTTCCGCCTTCTGTAGGATTTCTGACCACCGTCAACTCATAGGCCGTCCCGAAGTTCGCTGTGATTGTTACAGCATAAGCGGGCATGGTGAAGGTGGTCTCCTCCGCCATCGTGTTCAGGAACTCCACCTCCGGCTCTGCCGTCCAGTTAATGAACCCGAATCCAGTCTCCGATTCCGCCTTTATTCTCACCGTCGCGCCTACAGGATAGGCACCCTTGGCATCTACATCGATCGCCTCACCGCTACCAGCGGGTTCTTCCCTCATAGTAAGCTCATAGAGCAAGGCGAAGCTCGCGGTGACGGTCACATCTTGAGCCGGCATGGTGAAAGTCGCCTCGTCCGCCGTCTCATTCTCAAACTCGCCAGCTGGCGCCGTCCACCTGACAAATCCATAGCCGAGGTTGGCGTCGGCCCTTAAGGTGACAAGTGTGCCTGCAGCATAAGGTGATTGACCGGTCTGATCAGTCGCATTCCCGCCGGCGGCAGGGTCTGCCGTTACAGTGAGGGCATATCTCGGGGTGGGAGGCGCTGCCACTGTTAGGTTCAACTCGGTTGTCCAGCCGTCGCGATAGCCGAAAGCCTGGTCCGCCTCCTGGCCGTCGACATAGAAATGTATGGTAGCCTCCTCCTCGATATCGCCCTGCACCAACAATCCGTACGATCCAACCGTGGTAACGGCAGTGCTGCCGTACGTAGTGCCTTCCACCTTGGCAACGATCACCGTCCCTACCGGGGCATCCACGCCGTCCAAGGTCACCGCGCCGAAAAAGCCGTGACCCATCCCTACAGCAGCAACGCCGCCGAGAGGAGACAGGGCCAACAGCACCACCAAGAAACCGCAGACAGCATACTTCGCGCTCCTCAAGCCAGCCTTCATAATGTTCACCTTCTTCAATCGGGATCACCGGGGCAGAGCCGCAGCCCGCTCCGGACAAGGTCCCGATTACTGATTTAGCTCCCAGGTCATGTCGGGCGACACCGGGGTGTAGGTATAGCCAAACAGCTTCCCGGCGGCACTCATAGCCACCCAGTAGGCTGCACCCAGTCGCAGATAAGTGTCCTCTGCCACAGACGGCGGGACGCTCCACATCTCGCTGTTAGGTGGCTTGGGACTCAGCGACACGCTGTAGTCGAGACCAGACAGTGCCGTAGCTACATTCATCGAACTGAGGCTGGATGTTCCGATCAGGTTCCAGCCGGGCACCAGGTCCCTCATAGGAGGTGCCGTGGTAGCGGTTGCGACGAGGATCGGTAGGCTGCCCTTGTCTCGCACCTGGATGAAGAAACCCTCACCCGGAGTTATCGTGTGGTTAGCTATCATTGTATTGTTCAGTATCAGCGTGACCCAACTTTGGGTGGCAGGGTCGAAACGCTGGGCTCTGAGAATGAACAGGTCGCCGGCCGCAGCCAGGGTCAACAGCTTGCTTACCGTATTACCCGAGCTATCCAGGGCGATGGGAGTCGAGAAGCTGTTCCAACCCCCCACATAGCTGGTCGAACCGTTCAAGACGACCGACGTCGCTTCATTGTCCATCACCACCGAGCCCGCCAGGGCAGGAGCGTCGGGAGCGAACTGCTCGGGTGGCTTGTATATCCAGGGACTGAAATTCGCTGCGCCGTCTATGGCATCTAGCTGCCCTCCCGGATTGCGGATGACATGATTGGGCCCAATGGCATGACCCCACCAGTTGTAGAGGGCGTTCAGTGTGTCACCATGTGTATTCCGCACACCCCACTCGGTGTTACCATCGATATTGTTGTAGTTGACCATCACGCCGCCGGCCGAAGAACGCACCAGGACGCCCGTCTCGTTGTTCTGGACCGTGTTTCTGGTCACGCTGATGTTGGTCAGAGTCTGCGTGCCCTCCCCATGACCTATGACGATCCCGCGGGCAAATCCCTTCACGCTGTTGCCCGTCACCTGAACGCCGTCCAGGGCACGAGTCGCATCCCAGTCCATGATCACTATGCCTGCGCCGGCGTAACTGCTCGTCAGTTGGTTCCCGCTGATCACGGCATTGGAGCCCTCATTGGCGATACCCGTATGTATCGAGCCGCTGAAAACATTGTCGGACACGGTAACTAAACCATTCGCACTATCGCGGTTGATGAACACGCCCTGATAGGCCCATATTCCACTGCTGCTGAACGTGTTGTTGTAGATCTTCAGACCGGTGACATCGCTCGCACCTTTTACATCCACCCTCCACGTCTGGATGGCCACACAATAGCTATCGGGAGCGCCGATAGACACAAAGGCGTTGCCGAAGATCTCAATATCCTGGCCATCTAACACCAAACCACTGGCAAAGCTGTATGCAGGAACGTCAGGACTCTCGATGGTGAATCCACTTATCTTAGCGCCCTTGGCCAGAATCTCGATATTGTAAACTGGGGGGCCGGCTGGTCGAGGTGCAGTTGCCACGCCCTTGATCTTGGTAACGGCCTTACCGTCGACCGACGTGAGGGTCAATCCCTCAACATCTATCACGAAATCCTCCTGATATGTCGCGGCGTGGGCCAGAAGCGTATGGCCAGTCGCTGCACCACTAATAGCAGCGCCTATGGTACCGTAAGTCGCTCCAAAGACCAGTGTGTCATTCGTGAATACGCTGTCTGAAGGCGTGTACTTCACCCAGCGGTCCACCTGCTTGGTGCCGGCCGCATTGGCGGTGAAACTCCCGTTCGTGGTACTGCTTCCCGCCGGCGTCTGGGCGCTGACGGCAAACGTTCCCTCTGCCTTGACATATATCTGCACATTCAGCTCGTTGACCGAGATGTACTTCGTCTTTAGGACATCCGCTCCAACTCCGAAGCTGACGGTGGTCTCCGACGCATTGGTGTCCGGGTTGCCCATGAAGCTGTCCCCCGTAATAACCACCCACATCGTGCCCCCTACATTACCCTTGTTCGGGTTAACCGCAGTTATCTCAGGCACCTCACGAATGGCATAAGCAGCAGATTCCACAGGCGTCTCGTCGGCGGGGCGGCTTGTGTTCACCATCAGCTTGTAGTCCCCGGTTGCAGTAGGATTCGTGATGTTTGCACCGGGGATAAAGCACACAGTCACAGTAGCAGGAGCCACAATAGTGACCGGCGTTATCAAGGTCACCGCTCTATCCACAACCGAGACATCGCCGCCGGAAACTGCATTCCCGTTAATGGTGATGTTGCCTGTACCATAGGCTGCGGGGACGCCAGTGTCGCTTGGGAAATCAACTGTGATGCTGTGTTCCCCGGCGGTCAGACTCGCAGTTATACTGAACACTATCGTGTACTCGGCCACGGCTCCGGCTAGCACGGGGCTGACCGTAACCTGCGGCTGACTGACCAGTGCCTGCACAGGCGTGCCGGCTGCCAATCCCACCGTCACCACCAGCGATAGAGCTAATAGCACACTAAGCACCTTCTTCATTTTCCTCTCCTTATCATGAATTCCCGCTAGCCGCACCGCTTCTCGAACGGCAGCATCGCGGCTTCTTCCTCGCGCTATTCTCACTTCCATACGTTATCACCCCCTTCATGAACAAACAAAACCCTCTATGCCATCTCCAGCCTTCGCATCTCTACTGCAGACTTGACTGGCAATCATTGATAGACACTCAGTCACTCGGGGTGCCATTAAACAGACAAACACCTCTAGCAGTGCCTAGCACCTTGCCTTCAGTATAGCACCCACGATGGGCTTTGTCCACAAACCACTCCGCATTCCGCAGTTCTTCTTGTGGTCAGTCGGCTCGCTGCCACCGCATCCCATTTATATAACGACCTGACGGCCGATCTGTTACACGCGGGCTTCAGTCAGTGGGCTCGCCACGCCTGACCTGATGCCCATTCATATTCTGCCGAACCGGCGCTGCCGGTGTTCATATTCAGAAAGCGCCTGCTCAATGTCCTGCCGGCCAAAATCAGGCCACAGCACCGGGCTGAAGTACAGTTCGCTGTAGGCGGCCTGCCAGAGCAGGAAATTGCTCAGCCGGCTCTCACCGCCGGTGCGTATGATCAGGTCTGGGTCGGGAATGTCGGGCAGATACAAATGCCGGGCGAGGAGGGGCTCGTCTATGTCTTCGGCTCGGATTCCGGCGTCAGCGATCCGTCTAGCTGCCTGAACGATCTCGTCGCGCCCGCCGTAGTCAAACGCCAAACAGAGCGTCAGACCGGTATTGTCCTTTGTCAGCTCCACTGCCGCCTGTACCTTCTTGCTCAGCCTCCGGGACATCCTGTCCTGCCTGCCCAGGTGTAGCAGTCGCGTATTCTGCTCATGAAACGCCCGCGTTTCCTGATCGATCTTCTTGCTCAGAAGAGTCAGCAGCCCGGCCACTTCCATCTCAGGACGGTTCCAGTTCTCGGTGGAGAATGCGTACAGGCTGAGGTATCTGACTCCGCAGTCGGAGAAAACCTTAGCCACCGGGCGGATGTTTTCTCCGCCGGCTTTGTGCCCGGCCAGTCTGGGCAGACCGCGCTTCTTGGCCCATCGGCCGTTGCCGTCCATGATGATGGCGACGTGCAGAGGCAGGTGCTGCGGCCCACTCATGAGATCGTCTCCCGGCAAAGCGCGCGCCCGATCTTGCGCAGAGGATAGGCCGAGGCCTGTCGCAGCAGGGCCCCAAGCATCCTGCTGTGCCAATCGAAGGAGAAGTCGTCCGCCCTGAGCAGGGCCCGGGCCATGCCTGTGTCGTCCAGCATGCTGAACATGCGCTCGATCTGGCGGTCGCTCAGCCCCCCAAAAACCCGTCTGGCCCAGCGGCCACGGGACAGTTCACGACCCATCTCCTCCTTCCACCGCTTCTGGTAGGCAGAAAGCCGGTCGGCGCTCAGATTGTCACTGGCCAGCGCCTTACTCAGCACGCCCGCTGCCATGCGTGCGCCCAGATGTCCAAAATAGATGCCACCACCGGTGGTCGGCTTGGCCTGGCCGGCAGCGTCTCCGACCACAAGCAGCCTGTTGCCATAGCTGCGGGCCAGTGTGTCCGTGGGGATCAGCTTCTGCCTGACTTTCAGATCGGCGCTGTCTATCCTGCCCTGTCGGGATAGCCTGCCCACGAATCTCCGCAGATGCAGCCTGGCGTGCGCCCCGGCCATCAATCCAACGTATGCTCTCCCTGCATACCCGGGCACAAGCCAGGCGAACGAACCCGGTGCCACCTCCTCGCCGGTGTACACTTCGATTTCCTGAACTTCACTAACCTCCACCTCGGCCTGCGCACCCACCAGGAAGCTGCCGATTCGTCCCGGGCCTAGCTTTCGGAATAGCCCCGGACTGAATCCATTGGCCAGCACCACAGCTCTGGCGCGGAACACCTCCCTGACCCCGCAGCGCAGAGCCTCAACCTGTACACCGTCCCTGTCGCGGACGATGCCCACGACCTTCGAAGACAGGAAGTACTGCGCCCCACGGGATTGGGATCTGGTGGCTATCGACTGATCTAGCAACCGTCGATCAACAACGTAAGCCTGCGTCTGCCCGGCTTCAAGTCGCAGACGCCTGCCTGACGGTGAGAAGAAACTGGCGGACCTGGCCTTGTGCAGCACCACGTCCACCCCGGGGTCCAGCAGTCCAAAACACTCAGCGCTTATGATCCCCGTGCAGCATACGTTCACTCCAACCGCACTCTTAGCCTCAAACACGGCCACATCGTGACCCGCCGAAGCAAGCTCATATGCTGTGTAGCTCCCCGCCGGCCCCGCCCCCACCACTATGACGTCGAAAAACCTATCTGACAACGTGCTACCGCCCTTTCAGATTCACCCACCCCATTATATACCACACCCTAAGCCGCAGCCATCGCTTACGCCTACCCTATTATCGTAGTGGCGGGGCTTGCCCCACCTCGATCTCTCCCCTTAAAGTAAGGGGAGATCCAAGAGGGGTTATGCTCCTGCTCACAACTCCCTCCCGCTACACGCGAGACTACAGTTTTTCCTCTCCCTCGAGGGAGAGGATTTAGGTGAGGGTGAGGGTGAGGGTGAACGTGGCGGTGACCGTACTCCGATTAGCTACTCCGCGCCGCCTCCCTTAGACCCCTTGTCTATGTCCTCTTCCCCCTCAACCACCTTTCTCCAGCACCCCCCAGCGTCTCTGTAGTTGCCTGATTCATCAGGCCGACTTTGCCCCCGCCTTTGTAGTGCGACCCTCAAGGGTCGTGCCGTGCCCAATCCTTAGAGGAGGAACATCTGTAGGGGCGGCATTCATCCCGCCTCGATTTCTCCCTTTAGAGTAAGGGGAGATCCAAGAGGGGTTACATTCCAGCTCAAGACTCCGCTTCCCCATCATACACTGTCTGCAGCAGTTCCTGCAGGGTCTTGTCGCCTTGCTCGGGCGGGTGATATCTAAGCTCAGCGCGGAAGCTCGGGTCCAGCCCGACCACCTCCATGGTGCTGTCCACCGCCTCCTTTATGGTCACATTCAGAGAACACAACTGCTCAATCAGATACGGAGTAGCCTCATCCACGTAGTTCAGAACCACGCTACCATGCCAGCCCAGGTAGACCGAGGCACCCCTGTCCACGAACGCCTCAGCCAGGTCCGTATAGTAAAGGGCCGAGCAGCCCATCATGATGATCACCGTGTCATCAAACTCCCCCGGCATACTCCGACTGGTGATGAAGTCTGCAGTTATGCCGAACATCATCGGCTCGCCTTCGCCGGCCGAGCCCTTCCCCAGGCGGTCGAACGTCTGCTCCCAGGCATACTTGGTCGCGCTATACTCCTCATTGGTGAACAGCAGCGTCCTGGGCAACACCTCGCCGTTCTCTATAACTAACCCTGAATGAACGCGAAACAGTATCAGCCTGTGGCCCCGCTTTGCCAGGTCGCGATAGAAATCGACCGTGATCTCATCGCCCTGGTACAGGTCCACCTCAAAGCCGTACTCCTCAAGCTCCCGGGTCACATTGGCGACAAAAGCCTCATTGGGCAATGCAGAAGTGTGAAGCTGATCGACTATTGCAGCTCTGGGCTTACCCGAACTGTCGGGGGGAGGTGGTCCGATCGGGTAGACCCGCACAGCGACAACCACCCCCGCAATCGCCAGTCCGATCAGCAGCCAGGCAAACCAGGGCAGGCGCCGAAATAGCGGTCTCGCTTCGTCGCGTTTTCCGACTGTCTGCCTTCCGCTGGCGGGCTTCTTAGCTCCTGATCTGGTCATAGTTCGTCGCACGTGTCACAACCCCCGGCCCTCTATGCGCGGTCTCGCCCTCTCCACGCGGAATGCAGCAATCATATTGCATCTCAGGCCGGGCCGACGTTCATTCTAGCCTGTTTGGCCACATGCATCAAACCATGCCACAGGTGCTCGCACTGAGAGGCAGACGCAAGGCTACAAGCCCCCCCCTACACTATTGTGGTCCTCTCTCCGCTGAGAGGGAGAGAGTTAGACGTGTCCTGAACGGAGCCGAAGGAGTAGGAGGGCCAGCATCACCCTCGCCTTGATCCACTCCCGTCAAGGGATAGACGACACACTGCTCTTCACCTTGTCTCTGCAGTCCCGGCTTCTCGGGACAAGGCAATCCCGGGGATGGGGCATGAGATTGCTACATGGCTTTATTCTCGGGACTGATCGGCTTAGCCAAGCCCTGCTCCCGCCTGGATTTCTCCACTTAGGATAAGGGGAGATTCAAGAGGGGTTATGGTTTGACATAACACGAGACACCAGGGCCTTACGCTACACGTACCAAACAAGGCAGGGGGGCGGAGGTTAACCTCCGCCCCCCTGCATCCCTATGTCATTGCGAAGGGCAAAGCCCTGTGGCAATCTACAGCCTAGATCTCAGACCGGCGTCTTCGCCACACAAACAGCCCGGCACCTCCCATAAGCGCAGCCAGCAGGGCAATCCATGGCCAGAGTAAAGCAGACTTGCTTGCAGGCGAGCCCTCCCAGCCTACCGTCATGGGATTGCCCGGGCCTCCCGGATCGGTGATAAACCCGTCCGCCATGCCGTCTGAGTCACCAGTTCCGCCGTCCGTAAGCCTGATCACCATGATGTTGTTGCCGTTGTCATTCCGGTTGGGCAGCGAATACCAGCGCCCGTTGTCATACTTCCACCATACAGTGCCCACCGGTACAGGCTCGGGCAGGTTCACAATCAGGGTCACAGTCTGTCCTGGCGTCAGACAGCAGATCTGGAACGAGAACATGCCGTGCGGGAAGGTGACGCTGGGCAGAGAGGGCGCCTTCACCGATGACAGACTGGCAATGCCGCCATGGCTGGGAGTGAACGACGTCTGACCAGTATCAGTACTCGTCTGAACCGATAGCGGTTCTGTCAGATCGGCCTGTAGCCACGGATCGAACTCCACATTATCGCTGACAGCGTTGCCCGTGCCGCCGGGGTTCAGAGTAGCATGGTATGGTCCACTGGCATCACCCCACCAGTTGAAGGTCGCATCGACTGTAAAACCGCTGAGGTTATAAATGCCCCAGTCGCCCGTGCCCAAGAAGCTGTTGCAGTGCGCCGCAACGTCAAGGAGCGGCGTGGCAGGGTCTCCCGCCGGCATGTAGATCCCGTGCACCGCATCAAAGGTGTTGTCGGTGATCGTCAGATAGATGCTGCCACCAAAGAACACGTGCGCGGTGTCTGCTATCAGCACTCCCCAGCCGAGCCGGAAATCCCCGTCTCCATACCAGTCCCAGACTAGGCCTGTGAACGTATTGCCCTCGATACTGGCCTCAATGGGCGCATCCGTATAGGTGGTGACGGCGACACCGTAGCAGAACTCTCCTGATATGTGGTTGTCCTTGAGGACGACTCCTGCGAGGGGGATGTCGTAAGAACCGGGGTCACCGGTTGTCAGATGGATGCCGGGAATAACATTCGGACCGTGAAAATTGTCGGATCCGATTATGGTTGTGTCTCGCACAATGACATTGGACCTTCGGACATTGATGGCTTGCGTACCCGATACTCCGTTGTTACGTTCGATGATGAAGCTCTCGAGGATAACGCCCTCGCCACGGATATCAACTACTGAACTGGTAGTAGCTGCTTGATACCTTATCGTGGCGGGATCGCTTGCATCCGTGGTCAATGTCAGGCCGTCCGTCGTAATGATCAGGTTCTCCTCTGCGATGTGGCCCGCAGCCACGATGATAGTATCGCCCGGAACGGCATCGTCGATGGCGGCCTGGATAGTGGCATAGGGACCAGGAACGTGTCGATCGGTGCTGGCCGCCACCGGCGTCGTGGCCACCAGGCTGAAGCTCAGCACCAAGGCCAGGGCAAATAGAATGCTAAGTGTCTTTTTCATTTGCTCTCTCCTTTCATGTTTTCAGGCTGCTCTGGTTCGTTGTCTGTAGTGCGACCCTTCAGGGTCGTGCCGTATCCATCCCGCGCGAGGCTAAAGCCTCGCACTACATTGAGCAGCCTTAGTCTTGCTCATGTTTCTGCTCCACCCCATGGATATTTGGGGTGAGCTTCATGGCCCAGGATCGACCCCGTCATCCGCACAGGAGACCCCATGGGCAAGCATAACCTCTCAGGTCTGTTAGTCACATCGGTTGCCGTCACGTTCCCTGCTATCTCCGCAATACAAGAAAGAGACCTGCAGCTTCAGGTCTCCCAGATCTGTACCCAATGCCCTGCTACACCACCGCATTCGCCGCTTCTTCCCGGCCATGCTGGACCTATGCAGCCAACGCCGTCGGTCACGCCCAGCGCTGAGGAGATCACTTGCGTATCCCGATCCGACAACCCGCTCTGGATCATAACCAGTCCCGTCACCAGGTCACCCGCGCAAACTTGCCACATACACCACAGATCGTCCCAACAGTCCCAACCCACTACACATCTCTAGTACTTTAGAACTATTTTACCCCCCCCCAGAAAAACTGTCAATACCCCTTTACTCTTAGTTGATATTTCTTGCCCCAACTTTCTTTCATCACAATCTCTTACAACGTGACTCAAACGTCGGCCCTTCGCAGCAGCACAGTTCAGGCAAGACCGGCGGCCGTTACGCGACCATATTGGTTTGTCCTAAAGGACAGACGCTGCTATAATGTGATCACTACTAACTAACGGATTCTAGACGGAACACTCAGGAGGTGATTGAGATGAAGGGAAAACTCGAAGGCAAGAGTCAGAATCTAAAGGCGTTCATGTTCCTGCACCGGACCCGCGACCTGCTGTTCAGATGCCAGGACCGGGTGGTTGCCGAGTCAGGTCTGACAGCCGAGCAATACTCGGTGCTCGTGGCGATAGCATTCCTTGATGCTCCGGTAAGGGCGACCGACATAGGCCGCTGGATGGACCGCAAGGTGAACAGCGTGAGCATGATAGTCGACCGCATGGTGAAGGCAGGGCTGGTCAGAAGGGCAAGAGACCTGCCCGATCGCAGAGAGGTGCGACTGGCCATGACCAGCAAGGGAGAACAGGCGCTGAAGTCGGCGAATCCCCCGGTGGCGAGGCTGGTCGAGGAGGTCTTCTCCTCGCTGTCGCGCGACCAAACTGAGACCCTGATCAGGTTGCTGGAGACGTTGAGAGGAAGAGCACTGCAGCACTGCTATCCAGAAGTGAACACCGAAGATCTCTTGAGCTATGAGACCGAGGACATGGACCGTTTCCTGAAGCGAATGTCCAGGTATACGCCTGGCGGGGAGCCACCGGTCAAACGTCGCCGCAGTGCACGGCGCAGGGAATAGCAGCAAGGTCTGCATCGCTAGAATCACACTCATCCCCCGATAGGTTCAGGACACAGTTCACCCTCAGCTTGATCCTCTCTCGTCAAGAGAGAGGAGAAGCCGGCGATTGCGACACGAGGCTGAAGTCTCGCACTACATCTTGTCAGGACCTGGCACCTCAGCTTCAGCCTGTTGTGGAGTGCCGTAGGGCCGTTGAGCGTGCGTAGTGGCGGGGCCTGTCCCCGCCTCCCGACACCCCGGTAGGGCACAAGGCCTTCCCCTACGTTCTGGCCTGGGAACGCAGGTTGACAGCGCCCAGTGCCTCCTACGTTAAGAGGGGGTCCTTGTGTTGCCCCGGGCGGCACGACGTTGAAGCCCCCTGACACCTGTCTCCCTTGCCGGGGCAGGAGTTGTCCTCGCGACTTATGACGGCAGGCATGGTTGCTGCCCCACAGTTACGCACACGATGAACGAATCTGCTATAATCAAAACGGGAGCGCGAGGCATCCATGATACTGGACTGCATCAACGGCCCTGACGATGTCAAGGGGCTGAACCGGGCTGAACTGGGCCAACTCTGTTCCGAAGTCAGGGACTTACTGGTCAGCCGCGTTACTGAAAACGGGGGACATCTGGCCTCAAACCTGGGAGCCGTCGAGCTCAGCGTGGCCTTGCACAGGGTGTTCGATAGCCCTAAAGACAGGATAGTCTGGGATGTCGGACACCAGAGCTATGTTCACAAGCTGCTAACCGGGCGAAGAGAGCGGTTCGACTCTCTGCGCCAGTACAGGGGGCTGTCGGGTTTTCCGGATAGAAGCGAGAGCCCTCATGATGCCTTCACCACTGGTCATGGTGGCACCTCCATTTCAGCGGCCCTGGGCATGGCCCTGACCCGCGATCTTACTGGAGCTGATCACCACGTGCTGGCAGTGATAGGCGATGGCTGCCTCACCTGCGGCATGACGTACGAGGCGCTGAACCACGCCGGTCATCTGAACACCAGGCTTATCGTGGTGCTCAACGACAATGGCATGTCCATCTCTCCCACGGTAGGAGCGATCGCCCGGCGGCTCAATGCGGTACGGACAGCCCGCGGCTATGTGAAGGCCAAGGAGGAGACGAATCGGCTGCTCTCTTTCCTGCCGGGAGGGAACAAGGTGCGCCGGGTCCTGCGCCG
Source organism: Dehalococcoidia bacterium (assembly GCA_014859205.1). Taxonomy (GTDB): domain Bacteria; phylum Chloroflexota; class Dehalococcoidia; order GIF9; family AB-539-J10; genus RBG-13-51-36. The sequence continues at coordinate 15,923 of JACUUR010000010.1, forward strand.
CTTTAAGGAAGGTGCCCAGGCTCTGGTTATGCCCACCATGATGTGGGAGGAGCTTGGCTTTGCCTACCTTGGACCGATAGAGGGTCATAACCTGGCAAAACTGGAGACCGCCCTAAAGCGGGCCTGCAACTATCAGAAGCCGGTGGTGGTGCATGTCCTGACTGCCAAGGGTAAGGGTTACCTACCGGCCGAGGAGAACCCGACCCGCTTTCACGGCGTAGCCCCTGCAGCCGAAAGCCTGGACCCAATGCCTGCATATAGCCAGGTGTTTGCGGGAACGGTTGAACTGCTGCTCAGGGACAACCCCGAGGTGGTAGTGATAAGCGCAGCCATGACGGACGGCAACAGCCTGTCCTCACTCGTCGGGCAATTCCCCTCCCGCATCTATGATGTGGGGATTTCCGAACAGCATGCAGTCACCCTGGCCGGCGGTCTGGCCAGCCAGGGCTTCATACCAGTAGTAGCCATATACTCCACATTCCTGCAGCGGGCTTTTGACCAGATATTGCACGATGTCTGTCTTCCCGATTTGCCGGTCATCTTCGCACTGGACCGCAGCGGCATTGTGGGAGAGGATGGCAAGACACATCAGGGAACCCTGGACCTGTCTTACCTTGGGTTGATGCCCAACATGATCGTCTGCGCGCCAAGCGACGGCAATGAGCTACAGGACCTGCTCTATACCGCTGTCAGGTCAGAGCATCCCATAGCGATTCGTTATCCGCGCGGTCGGGTGCCGGGCATTCCACTGCATCGCGAACCACACCAGCTTAGCATAGGCAGAGCCGAACTCATGAGGCAAGGAGAAGACGTGACCATCGTAGGCATCGGCTCAACAGTCATGCCCGCGCTGGAGGCAGCGGAACACCTGGCCCTGCAGGGTATCGATGCCTCGGTTATCAACGCCCGCTTCGCCAAGCCGCTCGATGCAGAACTCATTCTTGAGGCGGCCCGCAGGAGCAAGAGGATGGTCATAGTGGAGGAGAATGCGCTTAGAGGCGGCTTCGGTGCCGCCGTACTGGAGATGCTCCAGCAGGCGGGAGTCACAGACGTCAAAGTAAAGCGACTGGGCATCCCTGACGAGTTCGTGACTCATGGAAGGCAAGACTTTCTCCGCTCCCTCTACAGCCTTGATCCAATGGGCATTGCCAGGGAGTGCGTTGACCTCCTGGCGCCGGTCCCCCGGTAGTTGCCCGATTCATCGGGCCCGTCTGCGCAGCTACCTTATCCATCAAGGGCGCGGGGCACCATCGTCCTCAGCCATCCGCTTGAGCTCATAGAGCTTATTGATTGCCTCCAGTGGGGACATGGAGTCGACCTCCAGGCCGGCGATTTCTTGGGCCAACGCCGAGCCTCGGGGGAAGAGAGGAATCTGCAGCGCTGGCTCACGCCGGGCCACTTTCTTCCTTCTGGAATCCTGGCCCTCAAGCTGAGCCAGGATCTCGCTGGCCCTAACTACTACCGATCTGGGCAAGCCCGCCAGTTGCCCCACGTGAATGCCATAGCTCCTGTCGGTGCCGCCGGCCACAATCCTGTGCAGGAAGACGACCCTGGATCCCTCCTCCGCCACAGCCACGTTGAAGTTCTTCACCCTGGGCAGCGTATCAGCCAGATCGACCAGTTCATGATAGTGGGTGGCAAAAAGCGTCTTCGCACCCAGTCCTGGATGGTTGTGTATGTACTCCGCCACCCCCCAGGCAATCGAGAGCCCGTCATAGGTGGAGGTTCCCCGCCCGATCTCGTCCAGGATGATAAGGGAGCGAGGGGTAGCATTGTTGAGGATATTCGCCGTCTCAATCATCTCGACCATAAAGGTGGATTGACCGGCAGCCAGGTCCTCCTGGGCGCCGATGCGGGTGAAGATGCGGTCCACGATTCCGATGGTCGCGGACTCGGCGGGAACGAAGCTTCCAGTCTGAGCCATCAGGATAATCAGTGCTACCTGCCTGAGATAGGTCGACTTACCGGACATGTTGGGCCCTGTCAGTATGATCAGCTGATTATCGCTATTGCAGAGATAAGCATCGTTGGGAATGAAATTGTCGCTGCCGACGGCCTGCTCCACAACGGGGTGCCGCCCACCCTTGATGTCTATAACATCATCGTCGTTCAGCCTCGGCCGGACATAACCATGCCTGGTCGCTACCTCGGCAAGCCCGGCCAGTGCATCGATCTGAGCTATCGCCCTGGCGGTGCTAAGAATCTGTTCTGCCGCAGCGCTTATCTGCTGGCAGACCTGTCGGAAGATGGCGGTCTCCAGGTCGGCCATCTTCTCCTGAGCGTTCAGGATCAGGGATTCGTACTCCTTGAGTTCAGGGGTGAAGAACCTTTCCGCCTCTGCCAGTGTCTGCTTGCGTATGTAGTCGGACGGGACCAGCCCGAGATTGGCCCTGGATACCTCGATATAATACCCGAAGACACGGTTGTAGCCCACCTTCAGGGACTTGATCCCGGTGCGCTCCCTTTCCCTGTGCTCCAGGCCAGCCAGGTATTCTCTGGCCTGGCTCGATTTGTCGCGGAGTTCATCCAGCTCGAGGGAGAATCCCCGCCTTACCACGCCCCCCTGCTCCAGGACTCCCGGCTCATCGGCAATAGCCCTGCCGATCAGGTCCGCTATATCAGGACAAGGTCTGAGTTCGCTGCCCAGCCACTCCACAGCAACAGCATCGGCCATCGCTGCCTTCAAGTTCGGCACCTTCTCCAATCCCAGTCTCAGCGTTATCAACTCCCTGGGCAGGACTCTACCGGCTCCAACCCGATTCACAAGCCGCTCGAGATCAGCGATGTCAGACAGGAGGGAGATCACCTTTCGGCGGGCCAAACTATCCTGATGGAACCATGCCACCGCCTCCTGACGACGATTAAGCGCCTCGAGGTCCATCAATGGATGTCCCAGCCAGTTCCTGAGTAGCCTGCCGCCCATGGCCGTCTGGGTCAGGTCAATGACAGAAAGCAGCGAGTTTGCCGATTCCCTCTGTCTGCCGCCCTGGAAAAGCTCTAAATTGCGGATGGTCTGTGCGTCGAGCACCATGTACGAATCGGTCGAGTAGGTGGCAAGTGCCCCTAGCTGAGGCAGTGTCTCCCTGTGTGTTTCCTTGACATAATATACCAGGGCGCCCGCAGCCCTTACGGCTAGAGGGAGTAGGGCGCAGCCGTATCCCTCCAAACTCGACACACCTAAAAGCTCCAGCAGCGTGTCCCGGGCTATGTCCAAGTCAAACCAGTACGCTTCAAGTCGGGTCAGGGAATACTGCGATCCACCGAAGTCCTCGTCGTGCTCAGAAACAAGCACTTCTCGCGGCTGAAGCCTGTCCAGTTCAGGCATCATCCGTTCTAGAGGAAGCTGAGTGGTGGCGAACTCGCCCGCGCTAACATCGACGTAGGCAAGCCCAGCTTCTCCCCCTTCGACAACAACGCTGGCAAGGTAGTTGTTGGTCTTGCTCTCGAGCAGATTTGGCTCGATCACCGTCCCGGGTGTAACAACGCGCGTCACGTCGCGCTCCACGAGTCCCTTGCCGGGCGGACTGAGTTGCTCGCAGATGGCCACCTTGTGACCACGACCGATGAGCCTGGCCAGGTAGTTGTCCAGGGCATGGTGGGGTACCCCTGCCATGGGTACCTTCTGTCCCTTGCCCATCTCCCGCGAGGTCAGTACGATGTCAAGCTCCCGCGAGGCGACCCTGGCATCATCATCAAACGTCTCGTAGAAGTCGCCCAGCCGGAAGAAGACGATAGCTTCAGGGTACTTCTGCTTGACCCTGAGGTACTGCTTTCTGAGGGGGGTTGTGGTCATCAATGCCATTTTACTACATTCGTTGAAACGAACTGAATCGCCTGCTATGATACCTTCGCCGGTGTGTGGCAAGAAGAATGTAAGGCGAAGGAAACGATATGAAATCGGTCGGAGATATCAGAACAACGCTGGAACAGCATAGACAAACACTGGAGGAAGAATACAGGGTAAGGGAGATCGGGATATTCGGCTCCTACACCAAAGGGCAACAGACCGAATCGAGCGATGTCGACATATTGGTTGACTTCGCAGAACCCATAGGTCTTTTCAAGTTTCTCGAACTTGAGGAGTATCTTAAGGTACTGCTGGGTGTGGGAGTTGACCTCGTATCAAGGAAAGCGTTGAAGCCTAGAATCGGCAGACATATTCTAGAGGAGCTCGTCACACTATGAAGAAGGATTACCTCGACTATATGACCGACATCTCTGATGCCATAGAGGAGGTTGGCACCTTTACACGAGGTATGGATCTGGAAGGATTCCTCGCGGATAGAAAGACAATAAACGCAGTGATAAGGAGCCTTGAGGTCATGGGAGAGGCGGCAAAGAAGATTCCGGACGGCCTCAGACAGACGTATTCAGACATCCTGTGGAGGAGAATGGCAGCGATGAGGGACAAACTAATTCACGAGTACCACGGAGTAGACCTGGAGATTGTGCGGATGGTTGTAAGGGAAGAACTGCCGCCGATCAAACCTCTGGTAGAGAAGGCATTGGCAGATATGAAGGAGGCGGACTGAGTGAGGAGGAGCACAGCGTTGCCGTAGACGCTGGTTCTGGGTCAGCCGGCTTGTTATCAGGGGCACGAGCCACGAGGAGTACACCAGCATTGAAGGAGCTAGACTCACCGTTGTCAGATGAAATCGGCATTGTCGTTGATGAGGCTTTCCGGGAGGTGGTGGACGAGCATTGGGTTGAGAGCATTGCCCTGCAGGTTCTTAGAACTGAAGGCGTAGCTCAGCCTTACGAGTTGAGCCTGGTCTTCACCGATTCTGAGACGGTGCAGAGGCTCAACCGCGACTATCGGGGACTTGATGAGGTTACGGATGTGCTGGCTTTCCGCATGCTTAACCCGCAAGACTCCGATGTCTCCTTCGCTGTCCCGCCCGACGGCGTAACCCACCTGGGAGAGGTCATCATCTCGTGCCCCCGAGCAGCGGAACAGGCCGGAGAACAGGGACATTCATTCGAGTACGAACTGGCGCTGCTGATTATTCACGGGCTACTCCACCTCCTGGGACACGATCATGAAGAGCCGGAGGAGGAAGCGAGGATGAAGGAGAAGGAACGGCGCCTGATGAACCACGCAACAAAAAGGTCCTGATTACGTTGCGGCGAAGGTCCGGGCGGCTAGGCAGGCTGATAGCTGAGAAGCACAACCTGTGTTCCGGCGGGCAGAGACGATGGAGTCACCACCAGCTTCGGCCTGGCTTCCAGATCCCGAACCCGCATCCTGTCCAGGAATCGATCCACAGTACTGAGCTCTGCCGCCACTGTGTCGCTCTTGTAGTGCATGGGGATGACAATCGAAGGCCCCAACTGCCTCACGATCTCCGCAGCCACATCAACCGATATCGTATTGAGCTCGCCAACAGGCGTGAGCAGGATATCGATGTCTCCCAGTTCTTCTATCATATGCGCGCTAAGAGGGTGTCCGAGATCCCCCAGGTGACATAGAGCGATGCCATCGATCTCAATCACATAGATGGTGTTCTTGCCCCTTGACTCGCCCTTTTTGTCATCGTGGAAGGCGGCAACTCCTGTGATGAATGTGCCACCTATCTCATATTCGCCGGGACTCCTTATCACCCTGGGGTCATTGGCAACCCCCTCCACGTAGCCATGGCCGGCGTGAAAATGGCTCAGCGTGGCTATATCCGCCTTAGGTTCGCCAAGCCGATAGCCCAGATCGGGGTGATACGGGTCTGTAATGATGGTCTTGTCCTTCCCTTTAATGAGAAAGCAGGCATGTCCTAACCAGATGATATCCATCAGCGTCCAGATGACAACCTTTCAGTCCAGTCTTCTAGCGCAAAAACAGCACGGTCCCTTAGCCAGGTGTTCAGAACTCAGACGCCGGTATTCGCCTGGTATGGTTATCTGCGTCGATCCTGCCGCCATGACCAGTCCGGCTCACAGGGTTAACCAGTAGCGTCATCTGCTCCATGCCGGCCACGGTGACCTCCTCGCCGGCGCCTATGGCTGAGCCCGACCAAGCTCGCCACAGCTCACCGTTAACCCGGACATAACCGGTAGGGGAGACCAGGGTTGTTGTCCGTCCACGACTCCCGACATCAGGCGAGACTATCGGCCTGCGGCATAGGGTCTTCCTGCCCAGCCGATAGGTGATGAAGGCATAGGTTCCCAAGCTGATCATCATCAGGACGAGTCCCCACACAGGGATGTTTATGCCCACCATCGGCAGAAGCCAGACCACGACTGCCACCAGAGCCGCCTGCTCAAGCAGTGTTGTTATGATCGTGTGAACCGTATATCTCTTCAGATCCATCTTGGTGAGTCGAACTATCGAGACAATGATATGCAAAGCCACAGAATTAGTCAAACGACAGGGCCGTTGACGAAATTGCATGTGGTCGTTAACATTTCAGGAACGAGGGTTTACTACATGAAGGCAAGAATACTGGAGGCCCTGCGAGGGTCGGGTGGTTGCTGTTCTGGCCAGAAGCTGTCTCTCTCCCTGGGAACATCCAGGGCTTCTGTCTCGAAGCATATCCAGGCCCTGAGAAGCGACGGCTACCTGATAGAGTCTTCACCACGGGGATACAGGCTGATCTCGTCGCCGGACTTGCTGCTGCCTTATGAATTCCCCGGTTGGGAGCATAGAATCCACTACTTCCCGGAGATCGACTCGACCATGGATGCGGCAAGAGAGCTGGCTAAGCAGGGGGCAGGCGAAGGGACACTCGTGGTTGCAGAATCTCAAAGGCACGGCAGGGGTAGGCTGGGCCGGGAGTGGCTATCCCCCCGGGGCGGGATCTACCTTACCGTCATCTTACGACCCAGGATAAGCCCGGTCTACGCTCCCCGGGCTAACTTGATGGCCGCCGTTGCCGTGGCCACCACAATCAGGCGCCTCTACGGCATAGAGGCCGACCTCAAGTGGCCCAATGATGTCTTGATAGCAGGAGCGAAGGTGTGCGGCATACTGGCTGAAATGCATGCCGAGCGGGACACCGTGAGCTTCGTGAACATTGGAATAGGGATAAACGCCAACACCTCGATCTCTGAGTTTGAGGGCACTGCGACCTCGCTGAAAGATGTGCTGGGCAGGGAGATCTGCCGGAGGCAGTTGCTGGCCTCGCTGCTGACACAGATCGACCGGCAGCATTCCCTGCTCATGGAGGAGGACCTGATGGATGAATGGAGGAGCCTCTCGGCAACGCTGAACAAGGATGTCAGGATAATGGTGCCGGGCGACGCGATAGTAGGGCGAGCGATAGACATTGATGCCGCCGGAGCGCTCATAATCAAGGCACAGGACGGTTCGCTGCGCAAGGCGGTGGTCGGTGATTGCATACACTTGACGGCTCGATCCACTACCCCTAAGTAGAGGCGGTTCTTCTCCTGCGCACGAGGAAGATCGCCGCTCCCGCCGCTACGATGGCGGCTATGACCCCTCCGATCAGACGCTTGTTGACCACACCTTCACGAACCTGAGCGGCAAAGACGGCTGTTACGCTGTAGCTGTCGTCCATGGTGATGCTGGTTACACCGGCATCGACCGCAGCGAGAGACCCCACATCGCCGCTCCATCCAGAGAAACCATAGCCCTCATCGGCTCCGGCCACCAGGTCGACCACACTCCCGGCATCGTAGGTGAAGACCCCTTCACCCGGTTCGGAGACAGAGCCGCCCACCGTGCTCGAGATGGTAAGCGTATACTGGATCGTCATCTCCCCGGAAACAGCCGTGATGACGAAGCTGGCCTGTGCATACGAGTCGAAGTTGATGGTCAACTGTACTTCGTTGCCGACCTCGGTCAGCCTGAGAGAAAGGTAGTCATCGAGGATAGCCAGGGTCGCCGTGCCGTTGAGAGGACCTACCCTGTAGTCAACGCCTTCCGCCAGAGTATTGCCGCCGTCGTCCACGATAGAATCTACCGCACTGGTGTCGTTCCAGGTAACGGTAGTCAGAACGTCAGCCGGTTGATCAAGGTTGTAGAAAGCCTGCTTGGGGTGGATAACGGCGCCTGTAGCCTCAATCGCCGTGATGGTAATGCCCGGGGCCTGACCACGCATGTTCGCGTTCCACTCAACCTGATCATTGAACACAAGCAACCTCGCCTGACACGGGCTAGCTAGGTCAACCGCTGTGGCCATGCCGGGCCGACAGACAACTCCTGACAATGAGACGCCCGAAATGTCATCAGGAGCCGCCAGACAGGGCGTTGCCGCAGGCAAAACAAAACTCTTCACCAACATCAGCGCAAGCAACGCGATTAGTGTTCCTTTCGCCTTAGTCATCTTCTATGCACCGGACGCATCTCATGACTGGTCCACATACCACCCGGACATCTCCCAGCGTGATATTCCTCACGTGCATCATACTGGGCCTTTACCAGAACGTCCCTGCAGGTGGACAGGATATCAGTCTCATACAATACTGTCAAACCATATCTGCGCTTGCTCGACTGAGCTCCTAAATCGCCGGGCAGGGACAGCCGCACCGCGCGGCGCTGACCCGGGAAGGGCAGTACGTCATGGTCTACAATGCTATAATTGGGCTGCAACGGATGCTATCGCCCTACGGAGGAGGGAGTTCGATCGAACACCGGAGTAGGTCTTCAAGCAGAGGCGAGACGAGAACAATCAGGCCTGTTTCCAGGCTTGAAGGCGACATAATCCTGCCCGGCGACAAGTCTATCTCACACCGGGCCATAATGCTGAGTAGCCTGGCTGAGGGACAGGCCAGAATCGGGAACTCCGCTCCCGGGGGAGATTGCCTCTCCACAGTTAGATGCCTGACAGCCTTGGGGATCCGAATAGTCAGGACAGGCTCGCCCGAGCATCCAGACTTCCTGGTATCAGGAGCCGGACCGGATGGCCTGAAGGAGGCCGCCGATGTGCTCGATGCCGGGAATAGCGCCACCACCGTACGCCTGCTCAGCGGTCTTCTTGTCGGCCGGCCTTTCTTGTCCGTTATCACTGGCGATGCCTCTCTTCGTGGACGCCCAATGGGCAGATTGATTGAGCCTCTGAGACTGATGGGCGCCGACGTGCGGGGAAGAGGGGGAGATTCGTTTGCCCCTCTGGTCATCAAAGGGGCCAGGCTGCACGGCATAGACTTCACCCTGCCCGTGCCCAGCGCTCAGATTAAGTCGGCTATCCTGCTGGCCGGCCTTTTCTCCCGCGGCCGGACCATCATACACCAGCCTGTTCCCTGCCGGGACCACACAGAAAGGATGCTCAGCAGTATGGGAGCCAACCTCGAGATGCAGGGTAACTCGATTTCCTTGATGCCTTTGGGCCAGCCTTTGGTGCCGCTCAACCTTCGCGTCCCGGGAGACATCAGCGCGGCTGCCTACTTTCTGGTGGCGGGGGCCATCCATCCCAATGCCAGGATGGTGATGAGAGACTGCGGCGTGAACCCCACCAGGACTGGAATCATAGACGTTCTCGTGGCCATGGGAGCCCGCCTGCGAATCGAGAATCAACGTCTGGAGGCCGGTGAACCCCTGGCCGATATTGTGGTAGAATGTAGCCAGTTACGGGGCATAGAGGTTGGTGGTGATATTGTTCCTCGCCTTATCGACGAGATACCTGTGTTAGCTGTAGCTGGCTGTGTTGCCAGAGGCAAGACTGTGATCAGGGATGCTGCAGAGTTGAGGGTGAAGGAATCAGACAGGATCGCCACCGTTGCAGGTGAGCTCTCGCGCCTGGGAGCTAGAATCGAGCCCTTGCCGGACGGCATGGTCATCTATGGCGGTGACATACTGGAGGGCGCAGAGGTTGACAGTTGCTCGGACCATCGATTAGCTATGAGCCTGGCAATAGCCGGTCTGGTAGCCAGGGGAGAGACGACTATCAGGCATGCCCAGGCCGCGCAGGTGTCATATCCTGCCTTCTGGCGGACTCTACAGCAGGTGGGTCAGGACTCATAGTTCTCAGTCGATGCGGTGTGAAACCCTCTGGTTGAAGAAGGCGAGGAGCAGAGTAAGGGTGCTGCCCTCAGCCCTGGTGTCCCTCATCCAGGGAGAGCGCGGCATGCAGTTTCAGGCAGTTAGCCTTGAGCTAGGAGGATAACATGGCTACGGAACTAGTTCACGTCGGTTTTGGCAGCGTCGTCGCTGTGAACAGGGTGATTGCCTTCCTGTCAGTGAGTCAGCAACCGGTCAAGCGGCTCATCCGGGAGGCGAGAGAACAGGGCCTTCTGATTGACGTAACCCACGGCAGGAAGGCGAAGACTACCATTCTATTTGACACCGGCCATATGATGCTGGCTGCTGTGACGGCGGAGACCATTGCGCACAGGTTGATGAGTGCCTCTGCTCCCTCCGAAGAAAAAGTTGACCAGTGGAGCGTCTGACCGAGACCTTTGACCGGATATGCCGATGATGCGAGCAGATGACACAAGCTCTCACCCTCTGCTTATCGTTCTTTCCGGGCCGTCCGGAGTAGGTAAGGATGCTGTCCTGACCAGAATGCACCAGCTGAAGCGCCCCTTTCACTATGTCGTTACCGCGACGACACGTCGCAGACGTGCCACCGAGAGGGATGGGGTGGACTACCACTTCCTTTCTCGAAAGCGATTCCAGCGGATGATAGATGAGGGCCGGTTTCTGGAGTGGGCCGAGGTATATGGAAACTACTACGGTGTGCCCAAAGATGAGATAGTCACGGCTCTGGCAAAGGGGGTGGACGTCGTGGTGAAGGTGGACGTACAGGGCGCCGCTACGATTAAGGAAGTCCTCCCGCAGGCAGTCTTTATCTTTCTCAGGCCCCCCTCCGTGCAGACACAGGAAGAGAGGTTAAGGAAGCGACATAGCGAGTCCTCGGCAGATCTAGCCTTGCGACTGGAAAGGGCTAAGGAGGAGATGGCAAGTGTGCCCATGTTCGACTACATGCTGACCAGCCACCAGCATGAGCTCGACAGAGTTGTGTCTCAGATAGACGCCATCGTCGCGGCCGAGAAATCGCGTGTCAAGCCCAGAATTGTGGAACTATAGCCACTGCCTCATCCGGAAGCTCCCGTGTTCGTTGACAATATCCCCGCTTCGCTTCTACAATAGGCCTCAGCATGAGTCTGGCAGGCCACCTCTATAGGCTGCAACAGCTTGATCTGGAACTCCACAGGCAACAGCAGGAGCTAGGTGAAATTGAGCGCCAACTCAGCGACACCGAGGCTCTGGTTGCCGCGGAAGCAAGACTGGCCTCCCTAAGAGCACGACTCGAGGACGCGCGCAAGAGCCTCCGGAATTCTGAGTGGGAACTCGATGATCTTCAGGAGAAGGTCAAACAGATCGGCAATAGACTCTACGGCGGCACGACGAAGAATCCCAAGGAGTTGGTCAACCTTGAGCTTGAGCTCAAGGCTTTCAAGGGCCAGATCAAGCCCAAAGAAGACGCCTTATTGAGGCTGATGGGCCAGGCGGAGGAGGCGGAGTTCGAAGTGAGCGCCTGCACCGAAGAGCTTGACCGCCTGAAGCAAGAATGGGAGGATAGGCAGGCAACCATGGGCCGGAAGAAAGACGAGATCGTAACCGCGCTGGCCCGACTCAGCGAGGACCGTGACAGCTTAGTGATGCAGGTTACGCCTGAGGCGCTCAACGTTTACGAGCGAACCAGGCTGGCTAGGGGACAGGCCGTGGTGAAGGTGGAGCGCGGAAAGTGCCGGGGATGTCACATCACGGTGCCCACCAGTCAATGGCAGAAGGCCAGATCCGGCGATCTGATCCAATGTAGCAGCTGTAACAGGATACTTTACCTGGAGTAGGAAAGAGGGAGAATCCTGCCGCGACGATCCGAACAACGCCTCGGCGCCAGGGATTCGGCGACATAACAAAGGACGCCTGAATTCATGCCCGGCATTATCTCATACGGTGCCTACATACCCCTATGGAGGCTGGCGCGGGACACCATCGCAGCCGCCTGGGGAATCGCCTCCAGCGGAGGCGAAAGAAGCGTGGCCAGCAACGACGAGGATTCCGTCACCATGGCCGGCGAGGCTGCGGTTGACTGTTTGGCCGGCCTGCAACGCGAAGATGTGGATGGTCTATATTTCGCGTCCACGACTTCACCGTACAAAGAGAAGGAATGCTCTACGCTGGTGGCTGCCGCTGCCGACCTTAGACCGAACATTGTCACCGCGGACTTCGGCAATAGCTTGAGGGCAGGGACGGCGGCCCTTAGGGCAGCCCTGGATGCCGTATCCGCCCGCTCCATCGGCCATGTTCTGGTCACCGCCTCTGATTGCCGGATAGGTTATCCCGGGTCAACACATGAACAGACCTTTGGTGATGCAGCAGCGGCGTTGCTTATCGGCGACACCACTACACCAGCCGTCACGGTCGACTGCGCGTATTCGTTGTCCAATGAGCTATACGACGTGTGGAGACTTGACAAAGACCTCTATGTGCGGTCATGGGAGGACCGCTTCATCATAGAGCACGGCTATATGGAGAACATGGAAAAGGGGATCAGGGAGTTACTGCGAAAAGCAGATCTGTCTGCCCGAGATGTTACCAAAGCTGTGCTCTACGCTCCTACGTCAAGGGCCCAGCAAGGGCTTGCGCGCCGCCTGGGGTTCGACGTTAAGTCGCAGCTTCAGGACCTGCTTGTTGACAACGTGGGCATGACCGGTTGTGCGCATGCCCTGCTTATGCTCGTGGCTGCGCTGGAGGCAGCCGGTGCCGGCGACAGGATCCTGGTGGCCAGCTACGGCAGTGGGTGCGATGCCTTATTGCTCCGGGTCAACCGGGAGATCGAAACAGTCAAGGGCAAGGCAAGAGGGGTCGGGCGATATCTGAACTCACGGAGGTCGCTATCCAGTTACACGAAGTATCTTAGCTACAGGGGATTGCTGGAAACCCAGCCGGGCGAGCCATCCAGGCTCTTTCCTTCGGCGACAACCGGCTGGAGGGAACGCAACTGGTCCATTCGCATGCATGCAAGCAAGTGCAGGAGTTGCGGCACCGTCGCCTTTCCTATAGAAAGGGTCTGCTACAAATGCCGGAGCAAGGACGAATTCGACGAGGTCAGACTCTCGGATAGACAGGCGAGGGTGTTCACCTTCACAGTCGATAACCTGGCTGGAAGAAGCGACGAGCCGGCCGTGCCCCAAATAGCAGTAGAGTTTGATTACGGAAACGCTAGAGCTTATCTGCTGATGACGGACTGCGACCCGACTGAGGTTGAGGTGGATATGCCGGTGGAGATGACCTTCCGCAGACTGTATGAAGGCGCAGGCATGTACCAATACTTCTGGAAATGCCGACCCGTCAGATAGCAACCGAAGAAGAAAGGACGAACAATGACAGAGAAGACATGGGACAAGGTGCCGGGGTTTGATCTCAGGGACATCATCTATGAGAAGAGGCCCGGCGTGGCCAGGGTGACCATCAACCGACCCGAGTCATACAACGCTTTTACCACCTCCACACAGGCCGAACTGATAGAGGCGCTTGAGGATGCAGCAGGAGATGATACCATAGGGGTGGTGGTTCTTACGGGCGCGGGCGATAAGGCATTCTGCACCGGAGGCGACGCCAAAGAGGCAAAGGCGGGATACCGCAAGGGAATGCTGGAAAAGGATTTGAGGGTCAAGACACTGATACGCGAAATGCCCAAGCCCGTGATCGCGGCCGTCAACGGCTACGCCATAGGAGGAGGACAGGTCTATCAACAGGTCTGCGACCTATCCATAGCTTCGGACAATGCCATCTTCGGGCAGGCTGGTCCCCAGGTTGGCAGTTTCGATCCCGGCATGGGCATAATCGATCTGATGATGGTAGTGGGAGAGAAGAAGGCCAGAGAGATCTGGTATCTCTGCCGGCGGTACACTGCCCAGGAAGCCCTTAATATGGGACTGGTCAACAAGGTGGTCCCGTCAGACAGGTTGGAGGAGGAGGTGGATAAATGGTGCGACGAGATCCTGGAGAAGGGGCCCGGAGCCATAGCCGGCGTCAAGGCGTGCTTCAATGCTGCCACCACCTATATGCGCGGTATCGAGGCCGTCTCGGCCCAGTATCTCTGGAAGTATTACGCTACGGAGGAAGCCGAGCACTGGAAGAAGGCATTCTGGGAGAAGAGGAACCCGGACTGGCAGAGATTCAGGAGGAAGGAAGTGCTTCCAGGGGTCTTCGAAGAGGAGGCAGGGGAAGGACGGTAGACCGGCCACGGCATGAGAGCAGGTAAGTGGAGAGCATAAAGGATAAGGTTGCCATCGTCGGCATGGGGTGCACCAGGTTCGGCGAGCGG
>JACUUR010000088.1 GCA_014859205.1 Dehalococcoidia bacterium
TAGAGCACCTGACTTTTAATCAGGGTGTCACAGGTTCGAATCCTGTACGGCCTACGTCTTATCCTCCGCTGCCCGTGTCCAATACTCCGGCCACACACCTCCCAGCGCCGTCGCCCACATTGAGGCAAGGCCATGCAGGCATCAGGCCGAGGCCCGGGCAACTCTGCTGCACTAATGAGACTACCGCCTATCTCTCAGCATCATCCTCAGCCTGTCCTGCCTCTTCCTGTGGCGGTCTCGGAGAAAACCGAACGCAATCCCAGCCAATATCAACGGCCAACCCAGATACATCATAGAGGTCAACCTCGCCGGGACAACCTCAAATGTCGCAGCCATAGCCACCAGCATGAAGAGAATCCCGATGGCTATTGGTCCAACCGCAGCGACATGCCAGTGCATTGATCGATGCCTGACATCTGCGAGTTCATCTTGGATTCTGGCCACCTGGAGTGGAGTGAGTTCGTGGCCGGCCAGATCCCACCCACACTGCGAACAAAACCGGCCTTCCTCCACGATCTTCTTACCACACAACGGGCATTTCTGCATTGTCACACCTCCTTCCGGTGCTGTCTGTCTCTTACACTCTGCATGGCCCAACCCGCCAAGCCTCACCCGGCGCTTTCCTCAGAGCCCGCCACTGGACGTGCGGCGAGCGCCACACTCAAGACGACATCGTGGTCAGACGACATGGTCAACTGAGGCTACCCGGGGCAGAACGCCGCAGAGCAGCACGGCTGACACCATAGATCTCATGATATCTATGGTAGGACAGTTGACGGAGGGAGTCAAGCCGCCGAATCGCGGCGTGATCACTGCCGCCGTGTCTTGCACGCTCGAGGTCATCGACTTGACAAAGGCTGGGCCGTTGACCACTCTGTTGCTGCGGTTGTCGCCAGGGGCGCAGGAAGCCACAATGCGGCCGAGGTTTTGATAGACAGGTCATAATGCTAAAATTGGTTGTATGCCAGCGAATCTGCCGCCGCAGTATTTCGAGGCTGAGAAGAGATTCAGGGCAGCCCGAGACCCGGAGGAGAAGATCGCCGCTCTGGAGACGATGCTTGCCGTCATGCCCAAGCACAAGGGCACCGACAGGCTTCATGGTGACCTGAGGCGGAAGATTGCCAAGTTCTCCCAGGAGGCCGAACGAAAACTCGCCACAGCCAGGAGCACCGGCTTCTACATCAGGAGAGAAGGTGCCGGACAGATTATGCTGGTGGGGCCGGCTAACGCCGGTAAATCCCAGCTACTGGCGGCGGTCACCGAGGCCCTGCCCGAGATCGCCGAATACCCCTTCACCACCCAGACGCCGATTCCGGGGATGATGAAGTACGCCGATATCCAGATACAGTTGGTGGACACCCCGCCGCTGGGTCATAAGGACGTTAGAGTACTGCTGGCCAACACCCTCAGGAATGCCGATGTCATTGCGATTGTCGTGGATCTGTCGCTGGAGCCGGTAAGCCAGGTGGAGGCTTCCCTGCAAGGGCTGAGCGAGGCAAGGATAGAGCCCCTGATTGAGGGTGTCCCGGAAGTTCCAGGAACCTATCCCCGGAAGGTGCTGATTGTGGGCAACAAGAATGACCTGGCGGGTGCGGGACGAAACTGGCAGCGCCTGCATTCGCAGTATGCTCACATATTTCCCCTGGTCTCGATCTCGGCCCGGGAAGGCACCGGCCTGGAGGAGTTCAGGCAGGCGATCTACCGAGCCCTGCAGATCATCAGGGTTTATACCAAGAGCCCCGGCGCCAAGGCCGACCTCAGCGACCCCCTGATACTCGAGCAGGGCAGCACGGTGGAGGAGGCTGCTGAGAGCCTGCACAAGGACTTTCGCCAGAACCTGAA
Organism: Dehalococcoidia bacterium; assembly: GCA_014859205.1. Classification (GTDB taxonomy): domain Bacteria; phylum Chloroflexota; class Dehalococcoidia; order GIF9; family AB-539-J10; genus RBG-13-51-36. The sequence continues at coordinate 1,843 of JACUUR010000088.1, forward strand.
ATATGCTGTGGTCTGGGGTTCAGGCAAGTATGACGGACAGAGGGTTAGCAAGGCACACGTGCTCCAGGAGGGCGACATAGTGGAGTTCCACATCTAGGCTTGCGTGCGACCCGCCGGCTCCATTAGGCTATGCCATGCCAGGCACCAGAATAGCGTTTGAGCCAGGCCGGGGACGAGCGCGGGCAGACGGGACCACGATATCGAAGTGAAGCATCATAGGACAGGAGGTGTAGCATGGGCGTAGAGCATTACGGAGAGGTCTACCTGTGCAAAGTCTGCGGCAACAAGGTGGAGGTGATAGAGGCCGGTGGCGGCACGCTTGTGTGCTGCGGCAAGGACATGAAGCGCGTGGAGGATGACAGTCAGGATGCGACGGCATTGCCTGATTGGGGCGGCTAACGGACTGCCGGCTCACCAGGCGGGAACCTGGTTGCTCCGATAGTTGCAATTTTCGCCGCGCATGATTATACTTGAAGTGGTGGTTATAAGCGTAGGTTGTCACGCCTCTATCGAAGCTCGTCCGGGCTTAATTATGAACGTCGGATGACCGAAACTCTAGCCAAGCATCAAAGAAAGGAGGTCATCCGATGGGGTTTACAGAGAAAGAGCTGCAATGTTCCGACTGTGGCGCTTCATTCACCTTCACCGCTGAGGAGCAGGAGTTCTACGCCGGCAGGGGCTATACCAATGAGCCCAAGCGTTGCCCTGCTTGCCGCGAAGCCAAGCGGGCCCGATACGACGGCGGCGGCGGTTACAGGGCTAACCGGCAGATGCATGCGGCGGTATGCGCCGGGTGTGGCAAAGACTGTGAAGTGCCCTTTGAGCCTCGCGAGGGCAGGCCGGTGTACTGCAGCGACTGCTACAACAAGTCCAAGCCGGGCGGCAGATAATCGATCTGGCGCAGCTGGATTCACAGGGGGCTGACATCAAGCCCGGCTCCCGCACTTCCAGAACCAGAAGAGTTCAGCGCGTCCTGGCAGTTTAACTGCAGCAGGGGCAAGGCTACAATAATTAAAGGGGGTTAGCATTGTGAATATATACGTAGGCAACCTGGCTCGTGAGGTTACCGAGGACGAGTTGCGTCAGAAGTTTGAGGCTTTTGGCCAGGTCACGTCCGTGAACATAATCAAGGATAGATACAGCGGCGAATCCAGAGGATTTGCCTTTGTTGAGATGGCAACCAAAGCCGAGGCCCAGGCTGCGATCAACGAACTCAACGGCACATCGTTGGGAGACCGGACGCTCAGCATCAACGAGGCGCGACCCCGCACAGAAGGCGGGGGCAGGGGTGGCGGATTCGGCGGCGGCAGAGGTGGTGGCGGATCGTACGGCGGCAGGGGTGGCGGTGGGTCCTACGGCGGCGGCAGGAGTGGCGGCGCTTTCGGCAGGGGCGGCGGATTCGGCGGCAGCAAGCGACGCAGATACTAGGCTGCGCCTGCCACGCGATACCGCCATAGTAACGGCGGCCTAAAGTGACAGACTGAGGAGCAGGAGTCCGTTCCTTTCTTATGCGTGAGGAGGGATCTCTCCTGCTCCTTTCTCATTCCCCGGCGGTGCGCGATCGGGCACAGGCGACGACCAGAAGCGTTTTCTCCGTAAGAAGAAGGGGGAGGTCACCGAGACCTCCCCCTATCCTATGACCTGTTCAGACGGAGACGACCAGTTGCTCTACCCCGTTAGCGCCCGGTAGGCGTGGACAACTCCGTGCCCGAACTCAGGATCAAAGCCAGGCTTGCCAAGGTCCTCGGCGGTCTGCATCAGCAGTGCCTCCACCTGCGCAGGGCGAATGCCCGGGTTATGCGCGTAGATAAGGGCCGCTACGCCGGCCACCTTGGGCGCGGCCATGCTGGTGCCGATTGAAAACACCCAGCCTGCGCCCGGCGCCCAGGCGTTCAGCGGGCTGTAGGCGCTCAGGCAGTAGCTGAACGGTGGAGCAGATAGGTCCCCACCTGGGGCCACAACACGGGTGTCGGCTGCTCCATAGTTGCTGTAGAACGCCAGCGAGTCATCGGGCGCAATGGCGTTAACGGACATCGCAGCGGGAGTACTCGACGGTACGTGAAACGCTGGCCGCACGCTGGTCAGATCCAGCCCGTCGTTTCCGGACGATGCTACGACCAGCACACCCTTCTCTCGCGCGTATTGAGTGGCGCGGACGTAGGCAACGTAGGCAGCAGCGTGGTCCGGCTCGTTCATGTAGCGCCAGCCGCCGATGCTCATGTTGATCACATCGACTCCGTCGTCCGCCGCCGTCACTATCCCCTCCACTATCCAGGACTGGTAGCCTATGCCGGTCGCGTAATAGCCCAACTCGTCCAGTGCCAGAACCGCCACCATTACCTTATAGTTCGCTATGCTCGCCTCCGGGGCTACCCCGATGATCCGTCCCGCTGTGATCGCTCCCGCGATCGTCCCGGCAACGTGCGTCCCGTGGCCTTCATAATCTACAGGGCCGCCACCATCCCACATTATCCAGCCGGGGGGCAGTGGTGTGGTAATGTCGGTGAAGTCCTTTCCATAGGCATAGTTCGGAGCGATATCCGGGTGCCACTCGTAAACTCCGGTGTCCAGCACAGCCACGACCGCTCCCGCACCCTTCTCAATCGCCCAGGTGTCGGCATCTCCGCCGACGCGCCTGATGTCCCACTGGTAGGCCATGTACAGGTCGTTATCTTCAATACCTTCGACCATGATATCTTCATGGACGATTCTTGCCGCGGGCAGGTCCAGGCTTAGCATCAGGTTGGGCCCTACGTGGCTGACCCCGGGTATCCTCTGAGCCCGGGCCGGGAAGGTCGCGCCACCGGACGCCACCAGCACGCCGATCTGCGGTATTTCATTGACGATCTCACCACCCGCTGCCTGCACCCAGGCAGCGGCACCCCGCGGGATCGCCGACCCGCCGAATACGAGGATGTACTCCTGTTCTGCTCCATCAACTGCCATCACAGTGCCCGGCACGATCATGGCCAGCAAAACCAGGGCAATAACTATACTGGCTAGTTTTCTCATCTGTTACTCCTTTATGTTAGTTTGGCCTGGGACAACCTGCTCGACAGGTCATCCCGGACCTCGACCGTCTGCCTGATTTGAGATTTCTTCCGACCTCAGCTACCGGCAGGCGACCCGGCAGGTGAGTCGCTTCCATGCTTCTAGTGTCAACCCATACAGCGCACCTCCTTCTCCCATGTTCCCGAGATAGGCCTCTGTGCCGCGACTCAGAACGACAAACTCGGCAATGAAACTAGATTGCTGTGTTCGGATCCTGACTGGCACACGTCCGCCGTCCGCTCATCTTCACCTGCTCCCGACGTTCTCAAACGGAGGGAGAACCGTCTCACTAAATTATAGGCCGCTTGCGATTCTGCTGTCAAACCGCTTGGCCGCCCATCTTCGGCCCTGATTGCGGCGCCTACCCCCAGGACCTCACACCGCGATTTCTCAGAACAGTAGACCCCTGCCTTGCTTCAGGAATGCACCGCAAACTCTTGGACAGACACGAGACAGTGATAGAACCGCACGAACACAGAACCGGACTGTGATTCTACAAGTGGGCGGTACTGGATTTGAACCAGTGACCTCCTGTGTGTAAGAC
>JACUUR010000011.1 GCA_014859205.1 Dehalococcoidia bacterium
AGTATTCGACAGTCACACCCCTGGCCACAAGACTCGGTATGTGTATGTTGACGGAGTCTTCGTTGAGGGGATTGTGCTGCAGATGAACTGTGGCCCCCTCTCCCAAGCCAGTATTGTCCACAAGGGGTGACATATCGCTTATCTGGTTGTCGTTAAGCCAGAGCCATTCCAGGCTGGTGAGGCCGGCCAGAGGCGAGATGTCGCTTATCTGGTTATCCCCAAGGCCGAGGGATGTCAGGCCGGTGAGATTGGCCAGAGGCGAGATATCGCTGATCTGGTTATCCCCAAGGCCGAGGGATGTCAGGCCGGTGAGGGCTGCCAGCGACGAGATGTCGGTTATCCGGTTTTCCCAGAGATAGAGGGATTGCAGCTTGGTGAGGCCGGCCAGGGGCGAGAGATCGCTTATCTGGCTCTCGACAAGGACGAGCGCCCTCATGCTGGCAAAGTTCTCCAGCCCGCCCAGGTCCGTGATGTTCATTCCGTGAGCAGCAAGAGAAGTACGGCCGCCTACGGCCCAGGCGTAGATGGGACCCTCGGGGATGTCGATGGCTTGCCTGACCACTGCCTCCAGATTCGGGTCTGCGAACGTAATCTCGCGGTCATCCTTTGTCGCCAGAGGTATCGCCACCGCTGTTATGAAGCCCGCCACTATCGCACAGACTACGATGATCCCAGCGAGCTTCCGCTTGCTCATCCTCGTGCCTGCAGGTCGTCGTTCCATTCCGATTTTGTCACCATCGTCACCCCGGGGCGCAGCCCGAGCCCGCTCAGGGCCGAATTCAGCCTCTCGCATGACCACGAATATGAGCGCCAGTAAGCCTGGAATACCGTATGCACACCCGGCGGCGGCAGCCATCAGAAGCCGGCTGGCAGGTTCAATAGCGGGTACTAGCGACCAGGCGTACTGCCACTGCCAGGCAGCGGAGATAATGCCGCCAATCACCAGGCCCATGGCTCCTGAGAAAGCCCACCAATAGGAACTCTTTCTTGCCGCACTTATGCCACCCACGACGGCCAGAAGCAGTATCGCCAGGAAGATCACCTCCAATGGGGTAACGTGTGACCCCCAAAGCAGTAGATCGGCCATCCCCATCGCGAAACCGGCGGTACCCCAGATTATCAATATGAAGCCTGCCGCTATTCTCATATCACACCGTTATCAGGGCTGTGGTAACGGATACTACATCATCCGCATGAATTGTCAAGGCCGGCTCTGAGGCACACGCCAATCGAAGGAGCAGAGCAGAGAAACAGCGAACCAACGCCGTCAGTCTCACTGTGCTATACCACAGGTATCTTACGAGAATCAACGGAGCCAGTCAGCACTAGTTATGTGAGTAGACGTAACTGAGCGGAAGGCAGGAGTGTTGGGCAATGAACCGGGCCTCTGTTGCCCGACCTGAAGGAGGCCGGCAGATGCTGGCCTTCTTGTAACAGGATGAGTAGGCGTGCTGCTCGGTACCCTATCGTCTCTTCTGTCAATTAGAGATCTGATCGATGATCCACAGAATTGCGCCCAGGCTGGTAAAGACGCCACGGTCTGCGGGAGTGGAGAGGAACTCGCCGAGCTTCCTCAGAGTCCCGGTAATGCGTCCCGATTCGTATGATTCTACCAGTTTCTTGATCTCTGCCCGTCTCTTGTCCGCGGCGCTTTTCTGTTGGCTGCGCTGCAACAATCCCTGGCGGAATCTCTGGTACTGCACGAACCCACCTCTATTGAGCCAGATTCCGCTACACAATCGGCAGTGCACCAGGATGATATCCTGCGGGAAGTATCTGTCGGCGAACTGCAGCATCACTGCTCGATCTCTGGGGCAAAGGAGTTCGGATTCCTCGATCATGGAGGGAGCCCGGGCAATATCAGCATCAAGCATCTCGATTCTGTCGGCTTCCCCTTGTCTTGCCCGGAATAGCTCTGCCTCGTCGAACCAAATACCTCCGCATATCTGACACTGGTCAACGATGATTGGCTGACCGTAATGCGCTACGATCTTGACTTGATGCATCTCGGTTCCATCGTTGGGGCAAATCATAGCTGCATTCTAGCCCCGAGCGTGTGTCTGGCGCAAGAGGCGGGTTTCGCCTGTCAACCTGGATATTCGGGGTGCGGCTGTAAGGCTGCCCGGAGAGCTTCCATCTGCTATTGTGTTGACACCTGGCTCAGGCACAACAGGGCACATCAAAACCGAAATGCCGATGTTGTTGGCTGAGAGGCGGCGGTCGGCCGCTGTCGACTGAGGTGAGAATCTGACTGTCTATCGGATTACAGTCTGGTGTAACTTGCGGTAGCTTGCTCACCGTTGCAGGACGACGGACTATACAATCTCGCCTCCTACTGGCATAATTGTCCACCCGCAGAAGCGGTAAGATAGGAGATTACATGGAAGAGAAGCTTCAGAAACTGAGACGTTTCAACCTGATCATGGGAGGAATTCACCTCGTCCAGGGCGTGCTTATGGCGGTTTTGGCTACGAGTGTCATCCAGACGATAGCAGAGTTCCAGCCGACCATCACACAGTTCTATCTAACATTCAACCCAGAGACGAGTTCTCTGGAACTAGCCTCCAGGGAGTTATTCCAGCTGCCCTTTGGTTTCCTGGTCGCCTCCTTTCTGCTGATCTCAGCGATTGCTCATGGACTCATCGTCCTGATGAGTGGGAGATACTTCGCCGATCTGAAGAAAGGCATCAACAAGTTCCGCTGGTTCGAATATGCCCTGAGTTCCTCTGTGATGATCGTGCTGATTGCCACGCTGTTCGGGATCTATGATATTGCTTCACTGGTACTGATCTTCATTGTCAATGCATCCATGAACCTGTTCGGCCTTACCATGGAGCAACTCAATTCCGGCAGCGAGAAGACCGGGGTCAACTGGGGTCCCTTTGTCTGGGGCTCCATAGCCGGGATAGCGCCCTGGATCGCCATATTCATCTACATGTTCGGTACGGGCAACTTCGGCATGGTGCCCTGGTTTGTGTGGGCGATTGTCGGCACGTATTTCGTGGCCTTCAATGCGTTCCCCATCAACATGATTCTGCAGTACAAGCGTGTTGGCAAGTGGAAGGATTACCTGTACGGAGAAAAGGCTTACATCGTACTGAGTCTTGTGGCCAAGTCCATCCTGGCCTGGCTGGTGCTCTTTGGGGCAATGCAGCCTTAGGAGGATAGAGGGAACAAACCACCCTCCTGAGCATTGTGACGGAGTGTGCAGTGCCGAGAGAAGCAGGGCCGGCTACGGTTGCTTCGCCGGGTCACGCATTACGAAAGAGGTCGGAGATAAACGACCCGCTCCTGTGCCAGCAGGGTCCGCAGAATAGACGGATCAGGTAGTCCGCTGGCGGCGTAACCCCCAGACCAGTCTCGCCAGCCCTCCGCCTTGTCGTACGCTTCCGGTCAGCAGTCTGTCTGAATTGAAGATGCGAACGGCTATCGCTATCATTGCCACAGTGAAGGCTGAGGCGTAAGCGATACCACCGATCACGAGCCAGTAGTTGTCCAGCATAAGAGCACGCATGGCCATCATAGGGTGCGAGAAGGGTATGGCAAATAGCAGGATCCTTAAGGTGGTGGGAAGAGTGTCGAAATCCTTGAACATGATCATGAACGCGGAGATCATGGCCAGGGCGGTTATTGGGAAGACCAGTGCCTGGGCACTCCGGTAGTTCTTGGCGAATGTTCCCAGGACTATGCATAGCGAAAGGCCGGCCAGCAGAGCTACGAACAGGGAGACCCCTACCAACATGTAGTCCTGCGCGCCCAGGGCCAGGCCAAAGGCACCGAGGTCAATATCCGACATCTGAAACGAAGTCATGTAGCGCGAAAACCCGAACATGTAGACTGCCGCCATTATCATGCCGACCAGAGCGCTGCCGGCCATTTTGCCGATGACTATATGGCTCCTTCTTACAGGAAGCGTAAGCAGGGTCTCCAGGGTCTTGTTCTCCTTCTCAAGTCCCATTGAGGATATCACCGAGACACCGGCCATTATTATGAGCATCATCACCACAACCGGGATAACTACAGACTGCGAGATCAGCATCCCCCCGATCGCAGTTGGCGATAGCCCCTGGATCTCCTTTCCCTTGAGAAACGTGGTCTGCGTTCTGCTCGTGGGGTCTAGAACGAAGGCCGGATCCAGCGATTCACCCTGTTGTATAAGCGTCCTCGATATCTCATGGTTCACCGCCTGGATGAGGCCCTCAACCACACCTGAGGGTATCAAGTCCAGTTGCCCCGCCCCTCTCATCATCCAGTAGATCTCCATCTCTCCGGGCTGCCCGGCGTGTATGTTCTGGCTGAAGTATTCCGGTACTAGCAGCAGTGCCACCCCGTCTTTGCCCCTCACTTCTTTCAGGCCTTCTTCAGCATTGCCTCCGTTATAGACAACCTCCGCCCTTTCGATAAGAACCGACACGGCTATACGGGAGAAATCGCCATCGTCCATGTCCACGATTCCTATGACCGGTTTGTCTTCCATTGTCTCCCCGATGTTTCCGACCATCTGCCCGACAGACCCGAAGACTATGGCAACAACCACGATCGGAAGCAGCGTCGAAAGGGTAAACAACTCCTTGAACTCTTTCCTGACGATGTTGCTGATCATTGAATCGCCTTAACGAAGGCCTCCTCTATGTTCGCGGCATCATATTCCCTTTTGAGTTCCGGAATGGTCCCGCTGGCAACTATTCTCCCATCGTCTATCAAGGCGATGCGGTGGCACAAGAACTCCACCTCAAGCATATTGTGCGAAGACAACAGCACTGTCGTTCCTGCCTCGACTGAGTTGTTGATTATCCTCCTTACCTCCTGAGCGTTCACCACATCCAGGCCGGAGGTGGGCTCATCCAGTATCGCCAGTCTCGGTTCTACCATCAAGGCTCTGCCCACCAGGAGACGCCGCGTCATCCCCTTGCTATAAGTATCAACTTTGTCATTCATCCTCTCGCCTAGATTGCCTATCTCCGCTCCCTTCCTGACCATATTCTGAAGGGCCTCTCTCTCACCAAAGAACCTGGCTACGAAATCCAGGTACTCCTTGCCTGTGAGGTTCTTGTAGGCGCCGGCCTCCTCAGGCAGGTAGCTTATTATCTTTCTCACCTCCCCCGCCTGTCTGGGAAGCTCATGCCCGAATATCGCTATTGAGCCGGATGTTATCTGAAGCAGCGTGGCTATGGTCCTCAGAACGGTTGTCTTGCCGGCCCCATTCGGACCTATCAAGCCGAATACCTCTCCCTCGTTTACGTCAAAGGAGATGCCCTTCACTGCCCTGAAGCTCCCGTAATCCTTGACCAGTTCCCTAACTTCTACTGCTTTCATCTATATCACGCACAACAACAGCCGGAAGAAGTCCTTGTGCATTGTCAGATCCGGTGTGCGCCCTCCGGCCGAACTTACATTGGGCCTGGCCAGGTAGCACGGCGGGATGAAGTCGGGACAACCACAGCAATCCGGGCATCAAGCAATCGTCACTCACACCACCTTCACTGCTGTTCCGTAGGCTACCATCTCAGCAGCTCCGGACATGACCATGGAGGTAACAAACCTGGTGCCTACAATGGCATCGGCCCCCATCTTCTCTGCCTGCTCGATCATCCTCTGAATGGCTTCCTCGCGGGCCTGTGCCAGCATCACGGTGTAGTCCTTGACCTCGCCGCCAACGATGTTGCGCAGGCCGGCCATGATATCACGCCCCATATGTCGGGCCCTGATGGTACTGCCTCTGACCAGACCAAGGGTCTCCGTTATCCTTTTGCCTTCTATGCTGTCTGTAGTAACCACAATCATTTCTCTATCCCCCTGAATTTGTCTTTGTCCTCCTTTGCTGTTCGATGTTTCTCGCGAACCAGTGATGCCAGCAGCAAGACGAGCCCCGCGGCTATGGCCGTGATGGCGATCTTAACCGGCAGGGGCAGCCATGCGAACGCTGAGCTTAAGAACCAGTACAGAGCCCAGCATATCAGGATACCCAGGCCGATCGCCAGCAGAATGCCGCCTATTCTTCTCAATTCGTCTGCCCCAATGCATTATAGTCGTGGCAATGAGTATCGTCAATACGCTGTCCATGCCCTGGTCTTCGGGTTCACCAGGGTAGCAGTAATCGCATGCCGAGCGGGCTCGTTAATGTGGCTGGCCAGCTGGGGCGAAGCCGCAGCTATTGACATTATGGACGTGAATGTCTTACTATCCTCGGCTAAGAAAGGAGGGACATATGCAAGCGTACTGCGTGAAGTGCCGTGCCAAGAGAGAGATCAAGAACCCCAAGAGCATCGTCATGAAGAACAAGCGACCGGCAACTCAAGGCGTCTGTCCGATCTGCGGCACCAAGGTATTCCGAATCGGGAAGTAAGGCTGCCATCAGGCGCCCAGAACCCAGAAGGGGCTGGATACTTCCCATGTCGGGATATCCAGCCCTTTCATCTTGCAGGTCACACCTTTCAGGCGTTTTCTATCTGCACCTCTGTTTCAAACGTCTTCCTGTTATTCGGGAGATGCAATGCGTCATCTGCGGCAGGGCTGACTGCTAAGGTGTCCTGGGGGTTCCAGTGCCGGCGTTATGGCGAGGTATGTACGGATGCCTTGAGCGGCTTCTGTAGAAGTGTCAACTCAGCGTGAGGATAGCAGTCTAGGTAGAAATGGTCGCCCGTCCCTTCAACACGGTTCACTTCAGTATCGCCTTTCAGCAGAATAACCGTAATCGGGTTATCCGCCATTCTGTTCTTGATCACACAGGAGATTTCTACTCCCGGAACGACGAAGTCAAAGGTATCTTCACCCGCCGTCATCTCTCCCTGCAAGTCGGTCGCCTCGGTTCGGCTGCCTATGAGATATCTAACTTCATGCGTACAGAAGCCTTCAAACTCTGTTCCTTCAATGCCGATGATCCTTACCCTGAACTCCGCATTGCCGGACTCCTGATATCGGCGCCGATGCGGAGACCAGCCGCCAGGATCAGTATGGCGCAGAACGCAAGTATTGCCAGCCGCTTTTTCACGTTCCTATAATCATTATAGTGATTATGTGCCCTGCTGTCAAAGAAGATAAGACCTGGCTGACCTGATAGAAAATGCTGAGACTTCGCTGGTAAGCTGCTCTTCTGTATACGCCAGGGGCGTGAGGCAGCCAGGGGGCTGATGTGCACGGTTGGAGTCACACTCGGTCAAGCAGAATGTCCAGGTTACCCGTTTCGTCCCCGTGCGCAGCTGATTGGGGACAACACAGGCTCTTGTTGCCCGGACTCAACACTCTGGACTACAGCGCAGCATGCTCTCAGACATGCTTTGCAGGTCTGCCTCGGATTCTGGCTGCCAATACTGCCAGTGTGACCACAGCCAGAGTCAGAGTCAGAAGGCCTACTACGGCTGTTTGCGCGGCGGCAGAGGTGTTGACTACTACAGCGCTCAGGGCCACGACAGGCACCAGCCCGGCGCCTTGCCGGTCGCAGAGCTAGCCCTCTATGCGAAACTCGGCAACGAGGGTCCGGGTTTCACGACTTGGTGCCCCGTAGTCATGGTGTATCATACCCACCCGAACCTCTTTGACCACGCGGTACCTTCCCGGCTTCGACCCTTCAAAGAAATGCTCCGGCGGGCGAAAACTCTGCCGGTAGGCCTGTCCCGGCGATAGGACTATCAGGATCGGGGTCCAGACCGCAAACCGACCTTCAGGCATGTCGGCCCACCCCAGGCCAAACGGAACGTCAACCCAGTCACCATCCTCAAACCTCTGAATCTTGAAGGGAGTCCCGAACTGGACTGAACCCGTCCGGAGGCTCCTGATGGTCAGAGTGACTGTCTCATCGGGACGATATGACTCCTGGTCCAGGCTAAGGATCACCGTGCCCATGGGAATCGCTCCGGTCACCACCACGGTTGCGACAACAACCAGCGCACCCAGTACCGCCAGCGCTACAAGTAGACGCCTCTTCATCTGTCGCCTCTCATGTGTTTCTCATTCGTTGCCACCATCCGGCGTTACATACACTCGCTTCGAACCTATCATCCCCCATATCTCTGTAATCCACAAGGTCAGTGCCAGGCAATCCCAGCCACCGCATCCATCGTGCGACCTTGGTCTGTTCCTAACCACCAATAACGGTGATCTCTATAGGAGCGGTAACTATCTTGCTCCTTCTCAATTCTTTCACTCGCTCGGTCATGTCATCACGTATGAAGCGCTCATAGTTCTTGCCTTCGAACAGCTCTTCCCACGGACACTCATTGGCAAGTAGAGTAGTTGCAGCGATTAGTTCATATTCGCCCGGATAGTCTATCCTCCAGGTGTCTTCTACCTGCATCTTCTGTCCGGTTTCAAGTGGTGTTAGCAGCGCTATACCAAGGTAGCCTCTGGGGTGGCCTAAGAAGTCATTTGCAGCATATTTCCCGTCACGGTCAACCATGTAGAAGCGAATAACGGGCAACCCATGGAACAACCGTATGTCTTCCTCTCCTATATACTCCAGCGTTCCTCTCAAGGTGAAAACCTCCCCGGCTCTGATCTCCTCAGGGACTTCTACCGACAGAATGAAGTCCGATGTTCTGACTTCTTCGACAAGAACTCCATCTAGTGGTTCAGTCTGACCGGCGCTTTTCTCGTTTCGGTCAGCAGTTCTCTCATTCCCTCCAGCGAGCACTACACCGCCTAATGCCAGACCCACCACCACCAGGATTACCCCCACAGTGATAAAACGACGCTTCATGATTTTCACCTCCTTGTGCGAATCATCATCTCTCTCTTTCTTCGCCCTGAACCGTCCCTTACTACCATAATGCACAGAGTCGAAGAAGGTTGCATTGTTGCCCTTCCTATGAAGAAGAGGGATACCTCGGTTTTTTCACCTCATGCCGTCACTGGCCCCTGCCGCTGTTGCGTCCCAGTCCATCACCGCTCAGCCACTGATATCAGGCAAAGCTGCTACTCGTCGTTATCAACTATGACGAACTCGGCCGTCTCTCCGTGCCACATGAGCCTATACGTGCCGGGTCTAGCCTGAACCACGTGATCATCAAACCTCCACGATTGAACGTGTTCTACATCATCTAACCCATCCAGTACTCCCGCTCTAACCTCTGCAAGCACCGAGTTCGCCAGCCAGAATGTGTTGACAACGCTTCCTCCGGTCTCCTCAATGAATGCTATGACACCTGCCTGGGTCTCCTGGGCGTGTTCCTTCAATGCTTCCACGAATTCTTGTCCGGTTAGGCCATCTTCGTTGGAAAACGGCGTCAGGCTGATCCAGACTGTGACGAGTTCATCGTCATGCAGCATCTCCCATATCTCATCAGGGTCGGTGATGTATTCGGTTTGATCCCAGACGTGTGTTGCAGTTTCACCTGGCTCCATGTAGATCATGACGCACGGCCAAGCCCTACTGCCAAAAACATCCACCTTCGCCCATATGCCATCCGTGTATCTTTCAACAGTCCAGACTGGTTCGGCAGTCCCATATACTACGCGCTCACCAGACTGATTCTCGAAACTGAACTCAATGCTCTCGCCGATTCCGTAGCTATCGTCATCAGTCCAGACCAACACTCGGATGTCAGATTTGACCTCTTCCTTCTCGAAAACGGCGGTCACGGTCACATCTTCAGCCGGCATAGTGAAGGTAGTTTCGCCCGCGTATTCATCGTCGAACACACCTGTAGTTGCCGTCCACCTGATGAACCGGTAGCCCGCCTCAGGTTCGGCGCCCAGTTCAACCGCTGCGCCCTCCCAGTAGGCGAAACTGCCTTCGCCGGGAGCGCGTACCTGCCCTCCGTCGGTGCTGGCAATAGCGAGGCTGTTGTAAACGAGTTCGTTCACTATGTAAGGGCCACAGCCTATCGCCCCTGCAACCAAGGCTGTGATAAGCAGTGCGACGACAGCTTTCGGCAGGTAGTGGCGTCTCCTGTAACTGAGCGTTGACCTTATCATCCAGTTCCCCAGTTGCATCGCTCTTCGGCCTGACGTCGGCTCTCATCAGCATAACACAGAAAGTCGAAAAAGGTTGCGTCATGCTGACGCTGTTGAATCCGGTGGCTGCCCGGGTGCCGAACCTGATCGCGATGCACAAGGCAGACGATAGTGCAATCTGCTCTCAGCCATGTTCCACTGGTCGGCCTCGGCTTCTGGCTGCCAATACTGCCATTGTGACCACAGCCAGAGTCAGAATCAGAAGGCCTACTACGGCTGTCTGCGCGGCGGCAGAGGTGTCTACCACTACTGCGCTTACGGCCACGACAGGCACCAGCCCGGCCCTCACTACTGGCTTGAGGACGGAGTGCTCCGTTATGAACCGGGCTATCGGCGGGCTGACCCTGTAGTAGGCATCTACCAGCAGTCGGCCCGGCGGGTTTGTCAGCAGGTGTCTATCTCTGAACTCGCGCAGCACCTGTACCTCCTCCGCCATCGGCGTCCCGTACGCTGCGGTGGCTATGAAACATACGGACGCTGTATCGATGGTGAAGGTACGGTCGGGACCGATATCAAACACGATGGTCAACGTGACTGCATGCCTATAGCGCTCAAGCTTGTCTTCCAGGTATGTGTTGAGGACGGTCAGGGTGGAGGACATCCCCGGCTCGATAGTTTGCAGGGTGTAGTGCTCAGCTTCAGTGAGGTGACCCTTGTCGTCCTCGATGTGGCTTACTGCGGTGGCGACGCCAAACACGATGGTGGTCTGCACATCAGCGGGATCGCTCAGGTCATAATTGGCTTTTGATGGCGATATTTTGGGGGCGGTTCCACGTGCTCTTATGGTAAACGCGGCAGTATTGCCGTCATTGAACCGGATGGTGAGCACCACCGTGTCCCCGTCTTCCGCTAGCCTCTTATCCTGCATGATCTCTGCCAGATAGTCATCCAGGATGAACAGGGTGTCGCCCAGCCTCAGATAGTCCTGCTCGGGTCTGAGCGGACTGTCGTCTTCATCGGTGATGTCGTCTATCCCGGTGGCGCTGCCCCAGGTGATGTCTGTGCTTATGACATCACCCCGGCGATCGAGCTCATAGATGGCCCATGTCGGCCTGACGGTGGGAGACTGAACTGCTGTGATGGTAAGGGCGGCGTCCCGGCCCACGTTGAATGTGATCTGCAGGTCTATGCTCTGACCCGGCTTTTGCAGTTTGCCCGCAAGGTAGCCGTTAAGGATTCTCAGTATGGCCTCATCCTCAATGGTGTCGCACACCTCGTAGTCAACGCCGGGGGTCAACGGTCTGCCATTTTGAGTGATGGAGTCTAGTTTGGTGGGAGCTTGCCATGCCAAGGCGGTCTCGACATGATCCCGACGGTCGAGGTCGTACACGGCTTCTTCGGGATGGATGTAGGGTGGGTCTACCGCTGTAATGCTAAGGGTGGCGTTGACGCCTGAGTAAAATCCGATGGTCAGATCTATGCGGTCACCTGGCTCTTGCAGTTTGCGCGCAAGGTAGCCCTTAAGGATGGTCAGCGTCGCCTTTCCGTCGGCGGTCTCACCCACCACGTAGTCGTAGTCCCCGTCATTGTCCCCCGCCACAGAGTTATCATCGTTGTTCGCCACGGGGACTGCTCGGGTCAGATCTTCACCAGCATCATCAAAGATGGATACCACTTCACCTGCGGCGCGCCACGTGATGACGGTGCTGACATCGGACGGATCGCTCTGGTCGAACGGAACCCATTCTGGATGTACAGTGGCGCGGGTTCCAATCGCCGTGATACCGAGGGAGACCTCCTGCTTGAGATCCGGAGCTGCCTCGAAGTCGAATACCAGGGTCAGGTCTACGCTCTCTCCCGGCTTTTCCAGTCCACCCCCAAGGTAGCTTTTCAGAATGGTCAGCGTCGCCTTGCCGTTGACGGTTTCGCCCAAAACATAGTCGTATTCCTCGTCGTCGTCATTGTCGCCCACGAGGCCTGCTCCGGTCAGATCGCCATAGTCATCAGAGATCAGCACCTCTTCAACGGCATCGCCCCACGTTATGGTGACTTGGACATGGTCCGGATCGTCGACATCGTATTCGGCGGTGTTCGGATCGATGGAGGCAGTCCTGCCGACTGCTATAATACTGAACGGCGGCTCGCTGGAAAACCATCTGCCGTCAGGGAGACCGAATGTGATGCTAAGTTGCACGCTGTCATCTGGCTCCTGCAATCTACCCTCAAGGTAGCTTGCCAGGATGGTCAGTATGGCCTCCCCGTGGGCGTACTCCACCCTGTAGTCATCTCCCGGTTCCAGCCTGGTGCCGTTTTCGGTGATGAACGCCACCACTGTGGCGGTGTCATATAATGTGATGGTGATTCCGACATCAGCAGGATCGAGCAGATTGTACGGGGCCGGGTTCGAGGGCGAGGAGATATCGGGATAGGTACGAATACCCTTGACCACAAGACTGACTTCGGCGCCTCCGTCAAATCGGATGAGCAACTCCACCTCGTCATCGTGTTCCTGGAGGTTGCTGCTGAGATACTCTCTGAGGATGAGCAGTCTGTTACCCAGTACCCGGTAGTCCTGCTCGCGCCTGAGCGGATTGTCGTGTTGATCGGTGATGGCGTCTATCTTGGTGGCGCAGCCCCAGGCAATGTGCGTCTCCAGGAAGTAAGGCGGATCATCTAGCCTGTAGGTGGCCTCTGGCGGGTGAACGGCGGGATACTGAACGGCTGCGATGGTGAAGCGGCGGGCAGAACCGTCGTTGAAGACGACGGTCAGCACCAGGCTGTCATCTCTCTTCTCCAGTCTGTCCTCAAGATAGCGGCTCAATATCGTCAAGGCGAAGGACCTGTCTGGCTCGACAACGTTCACTGTATAGTCTCCTGCGTCCAGCGGGGCTCCGTGTTCGTCGTCGACGGACTTCACCTCCACTGGGATGCGGTAGAGGATAGTGGTCCTGACATCCGACGGGCAGCCCAGATCGTATTCCGTCTCTGCCGGCGAAAGGGTGATGATGGCTGACGAGCCTTGCGCCAGTGAAGGCGCCGCTGTCAGCAAGCCCAGGCTCCACACCAGCAGCAGGGCCAGAGAAACCTGTGTTATTGCTCTGAGTTTCCGTTTCATGAAATGCTAGCCTCCTTCTTCAACTGCGTTGACCGCCGGTGTTCGCCATCTCTACCATCTTCGCATACTCAGCACCTCCTGCCGGCAAGGCATTACCGGTACTGCAGTCCGTGATCCTGCGCCAAACGGGGTCAGAAATCCCA
This sequence comes from Dehalococcoidia bacterium, assembly GCA_014859205.1. GTDB lineage: Bacteria > Chloroflexota > Dehalococcoidia > GIF9 > AB-539-J10 > RBG-13-51-36. Next base: position 13,150 of record JACUUR010000011.1, read on the forward strand.
TCGTGTTTGCGGAGTCTCGAACTGGTACTCGGTTAATACGCCGCCCCGCACTGCGTGGAGTTTCCTCCGGTCTGGGAAGAGCTTTGTGCGCACTGGGCAAACAGGGGCAATCATGGCTGGCAGGGGCGGAGCACTGGCTTTCCGGCCAACCCGTGGTAGCGGGCCGATATGGTAGAAAACAGCTGAGGCGGGGCTCAGGCACTGGCGTGCTGATGGATCATATGCTAGAGGACGATGAGCGACTACGGATTTGGCTTGACAGCCGGGGCAGCCCTCTGAGGCACACATTCGACGATCGTCCTGATGCTCTTATGCCACCTAATACCAGTATATCATGGCCCAGCAGGTTGTCAAGCAACCTTCATGCCGCGGGGAGGAAATGCTGCTCGGCCTGAGAGATGCCCGGGTGTTCGACCGAACCGAGAGGATATGCGAATCCGACGACCTGCCAAGGCCAGGAAGGTACCCGCATCCTGCGGAGAGCATGAACAGGACAGGCGGCAGTCTAGTTGATACGGTCTAGCCTGGAGGCGCCGGAGACATTCACCCTGCCCAGCACGGGATCTCCTGCATACCGCAGAGAGGAGGCGCCCGAGACGTCCACATTGAGCGTGCCCGCTACGTGTATGGTGGCCTGGCTGGCCCCGCTGACATCGACATCGGCATGCTGTATCTGGAACTGCGACAGGTCAACCCGGCTGGCGCCGGATACGTCCAGGTCCATGTCATAGGCAGACCCGGTCAGCTCGCAGCGGCTTGCTCCCGAGATCGTCAACCTGGCATTGGGCGACGTCAGTTCGCCTGTAATCCTGCTGGCGCCCGAGACGTCCATCCTGACCCTGCCCGCTTCTATGTCGATCTCGAGCCGGCTGGCACCGGATACCTCCAGGTCGAGATCATCAGCCGCTGTAATTCCCTCGGCAGTCCCGCGACACGCGCCCGAGACAACCAGTCTGCTCAACTCCGGCAGGGCGATGACGGCCTTGACATTGTTTCTGAAGTAGCTTCCAGGTTTCAGGCCGATCCTCAATGTTCGTCCCGCGAGATCAACCTCGAGTCGTTCGATCAAGTTCTCGTAACCGGTGGCGCTGATGCTGTACGCCCCCTGGGTGACCTCAAACTCGATTGCACTCGATACCTCCAGCCGGTCGAAGTCCTCAAACGGGTACTCCCTCTCTATTACGGGCCCCGATCCCCTCACTATCCACGGCGCTATGCCGAATACGCCTATCAGTACGGCGATTACCGCTATGACGGCGACTATCGGCAGCACTACCTTCAGTACAGTGCTTTTCATGTCCTACCACCTCGATGTTGATCGATCCTTGAGCCTCTGTATTATATCAGCATTTCACCAGTCTCAGCCAAAACGACAGACGGGCTGCCAGCGGTCATCCCCCGAAGGTGATGACCCCATAGGCGCCAGCGAAAGCATGTCGTTTCCGAGGCTGATTTGCCACCCGGTGTTCCCGTTCCCTGCTACATCGTCTGGCACTTGTCACAGTAGTAAACGCTGCCGCCCAGATATGCCTCCTTCTTGATCGGTGTACCACATACTGAACAGGGTCGTCCGACTGTGTTCTTGCTCAGCCTGGTCCTGTATCCTCCCGGTCGGCCCCAGAGGTCGTGCTCGGTATCCCGTCCCCCCTGCGCCGTCATCTCAGACAGAGTACTCTTTATGGAATCAAACAGGAGTTGTTGGTCCTCAGCGGAGAGCGGGTCCCTCTTCTTCCTGGGGTGCATTCCCGCGTTGAACAGGATGTCCTGCAGGACGCCGTTGCCCAGCCCGGGTATTCTCTGTTCGGTGGCCAGAAACGCCTTGAGGGACAGTCTGGCAGGACTCTCTTCGAATAGAGAGGAGAAATATGCACGGTCGAAACCGGCGGACAAAGGCGAGGGCCTGGTCCTGGCTATGAGGTAGTATTTGCTGTCGAACTCGCCCTCTCGAAAGGCCCACAGACCACCGTACATCTGCACCGAACCTACCAGTGACGAGCCATCATCAAACTCGAGCAGCAGCTGGTGCCTGGCCGGTAGCCGTTCGCTCTCTGTGTAATAGCGTAGATTGACGCCGTCGCCGAACAATAGTTTTGCGTCGCCCGCCGTAATCTCTACCAGCCCGCCGTAGCTACGGGTCTCTGTGATTGTCTTGCCGGTCAGGAAACTCCCATATCGCTGGGGATCGCCGCAGTACCAGGCAAACTTGTGAGGGCTTTGACCGGCAACAACGTTGCAGATCTTCTTTCCGGCCAGAGCCTCATTGCACTGCGCGGCCAGAACCGCGGCCTCAGGGATCTCCAACATGCCTGCCTCCTTCGTCTTTCGACATAATACCACATGTTGCGGTACATCGGGACGATGGTGCTCGACGTGCCCGCGCCAGAATCCGCTGGTCCGTTGTCTGGTGGGATCTCCCACAATGAGATGGCGGCAGACCATGGTGTATAATGGCCGGCGTCTCTCCTCAGCTTCACAAAGCCGGATCAGCTATGCTCAAGCGACTGGACCTCAAATCCCCGGGTTACTTCTACGTGGCTGCGGCAGCCATTATCTGGGGCTCCAACGGCGTCATCGTCAACCTGGTCCCGTATGACCCTCATACCGTCGCTTTCTTTCGAGTCCTGTTCGCCAGCCTCACGCTGCTGCCCGTGGTACTTGTGACGCGAAAACGAGAAGCCATGACTGCTGCCAGGCATTGGAAGACCATGCTCGGTTTGGGCTCTCTGCTGGCCCTGGGTTGGTCGCTACTCTTCAGTTCGATGAAGCTCATTCCCATTGCCAACGCCGTCTTGCTGAACTACACGGCACCCATTTTTGTGGCCCTGCTTGCCCCCCTGGTCCTCAAGGAGAAGCTTGAGAAATCCACGCTGCTTGCATTGGCCATGGCCGTGACGGGAATAGCGGTCATCTCATCCCAGCAGAGCCTCCAGGTCGGCGACCCTGATAGCTTCAACCTGTTGGGGGTGATTCTCGGGCTACTTGCCGGCCTCGCTTACGCAGGATACGTCCTCATGTCTAAGAGGGCTCTCTCCAGCTTCTCGAGCCAGGCAGTGGCGGTCTGGTCGTACACGGCGGCTTTAGCTATTCTTACTCCCTCCGTGATAGGCGTCGAATTGTCCGCGGACCTGACTTCATGGGTGCTTCTGCTCGTGTTGGGCGTCTTCAACACAGGGTTTGCCGTCACGCTTTACCTGAAGGGTCTTGGTATGGTGAAAGCTCAGAAGGCAGTGGTTCTAACTTACCTCGAGCCTGTCAGTGCCGTGTTCTTCGGTCTTCTCTTTCTGGGCCAGCAACCCACGCTGCTGATGATCGTGGGCGGCCTGCTGATTCTCATCGCCGGGTATATCGTGGCCTCCAGATAACTCTGTCTCGGCTGGTCACACCGTGTCCTGCGGTCCTTTAGGAACGATATTCCTTGCCGGTGGTGGTGAGAAAGAGTGTTCATGACTTACAGGCACCGACAGAGAGTTTCCAGGAGAATCCAGACTGCGGCATAGCTGGCCCGACCATCGGCAATCCGGGCCAGTGTGCGGGCTGGGCGGCTTCTGCCGTGCCCCTCGTTATCCTCCGGGAGGTATCTCGATCGCCTGTTCCTCGGCAGGCCTGACAAGCTCGCCCATCATCCCCTCGTCACCAAGTGCAGCCCGCCATTGGAGCATATCGCGTCGGAATTCATCGTAGTCCTTCTGGAGAATATCGTAGGCTCTGAGATTCTCCAAAGCTACTGCACCAAGGTTGCCGATCGTCTCTACAAACTGTATGTCATCCCGGCTGAATCGGTATGGCTGTGCAGTGTAGACCCTCAATACTCCTATGACTTCGCCTCTGAGCTTCATTGGGACTGACAGCATGGACGCGATCCCTTCCTCCCTGGCCTGTTTCCGGTACAGGACACGCTCGTCCGTTGTCGCATCCAGCACAGACACCGGCCTGCCCTCAAGTACGTCAGAGATGATCTTACTCACTGTCACCGGTCCTTTCCTCAGGTACCAGTCACTGAGCCCATAGGCCACGGTATGCAACAATACGTCCCTGTCTACTGTAAGCAGCATGAGTGAGCAGGCCTTTGCTCGGGTAGCTTTAGCCACACTCTCAACGATGGAATGAAGTAAGTCCCTCGAGTCACGTGCCGAGTTCAGTATTGCAGCTATCTGGTACACACTTTCATAATAATCTCGCCTTTCTCTTGCCATCATAACACCTCCGTGCCCTTAACGATCGCAGCCGCGCGCATATGTTCATTATCACTCAATAGACCATGTTCGTCAACCATTCTCACAGCCGGATCGGAGCGGTTGTCTGCGCCGGCAGGGATGTGGACGGGTGTACAACATGACAGTGATATTGGCGCTCCCTACTGTAAGGCTAAGTGTCGTGCCCCGGCCTGCCGCGGTACTTCAGCAGAATCACGCCCAGAACCGCTGTGATCACAGAGACTGCAAATAGCACAGGGAGAACAACCCGGTAGCTCTGGGTCGTATCGTAGACATATCCGGCAAAGGGCGCTCCACCTGCACCTCCGATGGTGTTGTACAGCATCAGTCCGCCGATCACCATGCCCAGGGACCTTGTGCCGAAGAGTTCGGCGGGCACCAGTGTGGCCAGAGGTATTACGCCACCATAGGCGAGACCGAAGGCGATAGCGAATATGTAGAAGGCCCATATCTCCTGAGCGAAGATGAGCCAAGCAAAGGCCAGCGTTGACAGTATCAAGCACAGGCTCAGTGTTCGCCTGGCCCCTAGCCTATCGGCTATGAAACCTATCGAGGCGCGACTGATGACGCTACAGCCCGCCATTATGGAGAGTATGCTGGCTGCCGCTATCTCCGTTATTCCGCTGGCAGTGGCATGGGGGACGATATGGACCACGATCGCCTGGAGGGAGAAGAACCACAGGAACCCTATTGCTCCATAGAGCCAGAACGAGATGCCTCTCACGGCCTGGCCGAGTGATAGTCCCTCCACAGCAACCTCGCCGGCCTGGTCTTGCCCGTCATCGTGTTCTCCATAAGGCCTGAGGCCTACCTGAGCGGGACTCTTTCGCACGAGTTGGGCCAGAGGGAGGATGATCGCCCAGGCAATCACGCCGAGTATGAGAAATGCCTTTCGCCAGTCGTATGCAGATATCAGCATCTGGGCCAGCAGGGGGGAGATCACTGCCCCCAGTCCGAATCCGGTGGCCAGAATGCCCACGGCCATCCCCCGTTTCTGTACGAACCATCTCGGTATTGTCGAGACTAGCGGAGCTATAAAACAACCGAAAGCCAGTCCCATGAACAACCCCCAGAATATGTAGGCGTCACGCAATGTGCTGACTTGAGTCATGAGCATAAACGCGGCGCCCATCATCACTCCCCCCACGCTAGCCAGAATGCGAGGACCGTATCTGTCGCTTAGCTTTCCGGTGGCTATGGCCAGGAACCCCGCCACCAGATAAGCTATCGATGGGGCCAACGACAGTGGTCCCCTATCCCACCTGAAATGCTCGAGCAGCGGCTCCAGGAAGACGCCGAAGGTATAGACGGAGAGCGAGCACGTTGCCATGATGCCGGCGCTGGCTAGCGTTACGATCCATCCGTAGTGGATGCGGCCTGACCTCATCAGGCCGCAATTTAGCACACGTAGTAATGGGAGGCAAAACCGGGAGGGCAGAGATTCTGCCGGAGAGAGCTGTGCGGCAAGACGCTATTTCGCAGACCTTGCAACGCCCGGTGGAATACGATGTATCTGTCGCGGGATGATCAGGGTGCCATTCTGTGGCATGCCTGGCCTGGCGGGTTGACGCGATGCCCGTATCTTTCATATAATACGCAACAAGTCTGGAAGGAGGGTGTCATGTCTGAGAGTGTGTACAAGATAATAACCTTGGTGGGGACCAGCCCTGAATCATGGGAGAAGGCGGCAGCCGCGGCGGTTGAGCGCGCTTCAAAGAGCTTGCGGGACCTGCGCGTTGCCGAGGTGGAGCAACTGGACATGAGTCTCGATAACGGCAAGGTTGTCGCCTACCGGGCCAAGGTACGGGTCTCCTTCAAGTATGAGGGCAAAGAAGCCTGAGTAAGCCGATACGGACATCGGCTATAAGCTAAGGAGCGATAAGCTTCATCCCGTTGCAGCGCCCTTGTCCAGCGCTGTAGTCACCAGCACCCCACTGCGCAGCCATCCTTACGGGGGTCTGAGCCGGCTATGAGGGCCTTGGTTGCGGGGTGTATCATGATCGCCTGCCCTCCGCCGAACTGCTGGGAGTAAGGGTCTTCCAGCTCTATGACCCGGTGTCCTTTAGCGACGAGTTGCTGACGGACGGCTGTAGGGATGTTGGGTTCGAAGGCACATTCGCTGCCTTGAATGTATCTGAACCGGGGGGCATCGAGCGCCCTCTGCACGTCCATGCCGAAATGGATGATGTTGAGCAGCACCTGGACATGCCCCTGAGGCTGCATGAAACCGCCCATGACTCCGAATGTGAGAAACAACTCACCGTCGCGGAAGGCCATGGCAGGGATTATGGTGTGATACGGCCTCTTATGAGGCTCGAGGCGGTTAGGGTGGTCCCCCTCAAAAGCGAACAGGCTGCCACGGTTCTGCAGGCAGATACCGGTATTCGGCACGACTATGCCGGAACCAAAGGGCTGGTAAAGGCTGCTGATAAAGGAGACGCTGTTGCCGTCTTTGTCGGTTACGGCCAGGTATACGGTGTCTTCCTGTGTGTTCAGGGCTCCCTCCTCCACGATGTCAGCCGCCCTATTCCTGTCTATGAGGCTCCTTCTTTCCTGCGCGTAGCTTTTTGAAAGCAATCTCTCCAGGGGCAGGTCGTTGAAAGCCGGATCGGACACGTATCGACTGCCGTCGGCAAAAGCCAGCTTGATGGCTTCTATCAGGCAGTGCAGGTAATCGGCCGAGTTATGCCGCAACGACTGCAGGTCAAATCCCTCCAGTATGTTCAAGGCCAGCAGCACGATCAACCCCTGACCGTTGGGCGGACATTCATAGATGTGAAATCCGTAATAGTCGGTGCTTATCGGCGTCACCCATGAGGACCTATGGTCTTGCAGGTCCTGCAGGGTGAGCAACCCGCCCTCCTTTTGAGCACATGCCACTATGGCCTCAGCAATCTCGCCTCTGTAGAAGACGTCACGTCCCCCCGCGGCAACCTTACGCAAGGTCCGCCCCAGATCGCGCTGCAGAATGACCTCGCCCGGCTCGGGAGCCTTTCCTGCGGGGAGGTAGGTACGTGTGGCATCGACATTAGGCCGCAGCTTAGCGCTGCTCATCTTCCAGGTGTGGGCGATGATCTCCGTGACTGGAAACCCCTGTTCCGCTAACTGGATGGCCGGCACCAGCACCTGGGCCAGGCTCATACTGCCGTAGTTGTCAAGCATGGAACACCAGCCGTCCAGCGCTCCGGGTATTGTCACACTATGGATGCCTGCATCCGGCATGTGCCGGTAGCCCAGTCTCTTAAGAGTTTCCAGGTCCATGGCATAGGGAGCACGGCCGCTGGCATTCAACGCCCTGGGCTGTCTGTCGCCCATCAGGTAGATTAGAGCGAAGGCATCTCCGCCAAGGCCGGTGGCCATGGGCTCTACCACATTCAGGGCGGCCGCGGCGGCAATTGCAGCATCGACGGCATTGCCGCCCTGTTGCAGCATGCTCATCCCGGCCTGCGCTGCTAATGGCTGACTGGTGGCTACTACTCCGCGATTACTCATAACCGCAGAGCGGCGCGATGGGAAGGAGAGTTCTGATGCCATTCTTCTCGGCCCGGGGACTGGCCGGGCTATGCCCATATTGTAACCCATTTCTGGCCTGCTGGGAGACCGTGGGGTGGTCCAGGCCGTGCTCCGCAGTTCCGGCGACTTTGAAAACAGACCGCCGAAGATTTAGAATAGAGACGGGAAAACAGGCACATGATAGTTGTGACAGGGGCTACGGGCCACATCGGTAACGTTCTGGTGCGTGAATTGCTGGGCCGGGGTCAACAGGTACGCGCCGTGGTTATGCCGGCCGAGGACCGGCGGCCGCTGGAAGGCCTTGATGTGGAGCTTGTTCACGGTGATGTCAGGCACCTCCCGAGTCTCAAGGCGGCCTTCGCCGGGGCCGAGGTTGTTTATCACCTTGCCGGTATCGTCAGCATCATGCCCGGTATGAAGGCCATACTTGAGGCCGTGAACGTGGCAGGCGTGCGCAACGTCATCGACGCTTGCCGGTCTGCCGGTGTGCGGCGCCTCGTCTATGCCAGCTCTGTGCACGCCATCGCCGAGCCACCCCAGGGTGAGGTGATCACTGAATCACATCCCTTCGCCCCCGATCAGGTTCTTGGCGACTACGCCCGTAGCAAAGCTCGCGCCACCCTGCTTCTGCTTGATGAGGTACGCAAGGGAGGCCTGGATGCTGTGGTCTGCTGTCCCACCGGCGTTATCGGCCCCTGCGACTACAGGGTCTCCAATATCGGCCAACTCATACTTGACTTCGCCAGCGGCCATCTCAAGTCGTATGTGAGAGGGGCCTATGATTTCGTCGATGTGCGTGATGTGGCAGCGGGCCTCATCCTGGCGGCTGAGAAGGGAGAGTCAGGGCGTCACTATATTCTGTCCGGCACACAGGTGCAGGTCCCGGAACTGATGAAGGAACTGGAACGTAATATCGGCCACAAGGCTCCGGGCTATGAGATCCCAGCCGCGATAGCCCGCGCTGCAGGTTCGCTTGCCAGCGTGTATTACCGGCTGGTGAGGAGGCGACCCGTTTTCACGGCCTACTCCATCGACGTGCTGAAGAGCAACTCTCAGGTTAGTTCGGCGCGGGCGCGTGACGAACTCGGCTTTGTAAGCAGAAGATGGCAGGAGTCAATACGCGATCACGTGGAATGGTTTCGTGCCGAAGGGATGCTCCCCACCCGGAGATAGAGTGCGGCACGGGAGGATAAGTGGTTAACTACATTCTTGGCATAGACAAGGAGGGAGGTAGATAAGATATGGAGAAGACGTGGAAGCCTACAACCGCCGGCGTACTCTGTATTCTGGCAGGAGCAGCTGACGTGATCCTTGGGATACTGGTTCTGGTGGCCGGCGGCATTGTACGACAGGTCCTTGAATACACCGGCATGGGATGGTTGATCGGTCTGGTGATGGTCGTCGGTCCCATTTGGATTGTACTGGGGATCGTTGCCATAGTGGGCGGCATATATGCCTTAAGAAGAAGGGTTTGGGGTCTGGCGCTGGCCGGATCCATCTGTGCGCTCAGTGGCTGCTCGCTCTTTGGAATACTCGCCATCATCTTTGTGGCCCTGGCCAGGCCCGAGTTTGACTAGAGTCCCAGGAAGCACCTGATCGCCGGGCCGGGCTTAGAGGCAGGCACGTCTGTGATTGCTTCGAGCGGGCTGGCATCCGGAAGGTAGGGTCCTCAGTCGGACAACTGAGGTTAGAAACATGCTGGCTGAGACTGGTGTCGCATTCGTCCTGCTTGCTTTTCTGGTGTGTTTCTTCTCCGTTAACCTGCGCAACATCCTGAAGGGCCGCCGGGGCAGACTGGACCTGAAAGAGCATCCTGAGGGCAGACGTCCTTCAGGGTTGTTCATAAGCCTGGCCATGCTGGGAACACTGGCCTACTTCGTGGCAGTGTTCGCTCATTTGTTCCTGGTTTTCAGCGGCACCATCCTCGAGTTGTATCGTTTTCCCTACCACTTCCGCTCTCCACCTACTGTTCATATGCAGATACCGGGGTTGGTCCTGACTGCTGCCGGGTACGGCATATTCATCTGGAGCGTTATTGCCAGGGGCATGTATGCGGTCTCCTGGGAGATGCCAGAGGACCAGAGACTTGTCACCTGGGGGCCATATGCCTTGGTGCGCCATCCGTCCTATCTGGGCTATTTCCTGATGTTTTCCGGCCTGTTCCTGTTGTGGCCCAATTTCCTCACTGCTCTTAGCCTGGTGGCCATTCCGGCCTACTACCGGCTTACCTTCGACGAGGAGGAGCTTTTGGTTCAGCATTTCGGTCAGGAGTATGTGGAGTACCGGAAGAAGGCCGGACGCGTCATCCCGGGGTTCTGACAGTACGGCCTGACACCATTAGAGCATCAGTCTGGAAGCAATGAGAAGGGCGCTGAAGCATGTCGGAATAGCTGTGTTGTGCACAGCCATCGGGGTTTCCGTCTGGCTGTATGCGAACAACCTCATATTCCCGGCCAAGCCGGTGGCGTTTGAGCCCGAAGAACAGATCCTGAGGAGTTCCGATGTATTGCAGCCTGCCGCAATGCTGGAGGACTTCACGTATCTGGTAGAAATCCTTGAGAGCGTTCATCCCGACCCGTATAACCTGATTGGACAGACTGAGTGGGAGGCAATGAAGAATGAACTACAGGCCCTGTTTGCCAATCCCCTGTCTGCGGCGCAGTACTATTTCACGCTTAACACCCTGGTTACCTCCGTGGGAGATGCCCATACCGTGCTGCGATTCGAAGAAATCGACAAAGCTTTGCCGCTGACATTTGAATGGGTGGTAGAGGGCCCGGTCATAGCCGAAGACTGCGGGGAGTTCAGGAGAGGAGACCTGGTCTTGAGCGTCGGTGGCCTCAGTCCGCCGGAGATACTCGATCGTCTGCAAGAGGTGGTATCCTCCGAGAACACATACAGGGTCAGGGATGAGGCGAGGTGGCACATGCGAAGAAGACCGGTCCTGGAGCAGTTCGGCCTGGTGCAGGATGACTGCGTCCTCTTCACGGTGGAGAGGGAGGGTGAAATCCTGGAGATGGCTGCCCGATTTGAGGTAGAACTGCCGGGGCTTCGGGAGCGCACCGAGGAGTTGCTGGCAGAGCGACACCACTGGTCTGTAGACCCGGATCACAGCCTGGGATTGTTCGGTCTGAAGGTCTGCGTTGACGATGATGTCTTCAGACAAGATGTGGCGGAGTTCTTTGCGGCAGTGACAAGGTACCAGATCGACACTGTCATCATTGACGTGAGAGAGAACGTGGGCGGGCAGTCCCGCGTAGTAGAGGGGTTTCTGCGACATCTGCCCATCGACAGCTACACGACGTATGGCACTACAATCAGGTATTCAGAGCAGGCCGCTGAGAGGGTGGGCATGAGGAGGACCCGGGGCACTTCCACATATCCGCCGTCAACGAGACGTCTCGAAACGGTGGCAGCCCCCTTCACCGGCGATGTCTTTGTCCTGACAGGAAACACTACGTTCAGTGCGGGCAACTGGATAGCGGCGGTCGTCTACGACAACAATCTGGGCACGGTGATCGGCGAACCTACGGGCAACGCTCCGTCGTCCTTCGGCGACAGGATCTCTTTCCAGCTACCGAACACCCGGTTTATCCTGGGTGTTTCGTACAAGTACTTCACCCGTCCCGACCCCGCAAACGATCCGCAGGATTCGCTGTATCCGCACATACTAGTGAACAAGACACGAGATGACCTTCTAAGTGGTAGAGATCCGGTGGTCGACTACATTATAGAGCAGGGCAGGTCACTGTGTGCTCAACCTGGATTGACCTTGGTGGCTGTTGGATAGTACAATCAGGCCTGGAATCTCACAGGGGCAGGCGACCGGGGCCCTCGCTACCGGCCGGATTACAGACGAGGTGAACAGGAGGCTGTGGGTGATGACCATTCAGCGAAGAGAGGCTTCCCGGGAAACCTCGAAAGGAGCCAGACATGGATTTTGAATTCAGCGAAGAACACAAGATGTTCCAGGCGATGGTGCGGGACTTCTGCGCCAGGGAAATAGAACCCCACGCGGCTGAGTGGGACGAGTCAGAGGTCTTTCCCTACGATCTGATCAAAAAGATGGCTGGCGCTGGTCTGTGTGGCGTGCACTTTCCCGAGAAATATGGCGGAAGCGGCGACGAGATAACCTTTACCATAGCCGCCGAGGAGATCTGCCGCGCCTGCGCCGGTATAGGCGTCGCCTATCTGGTCAGTCTCGGCCTGGCTATGTACCCTGTGGTCATGCACGGCAGCGAGGAGCAGAAGCAGCACTATATTCCGCGCGTTATCGACGGCACCATAGTGGCGTTTGCATTGACGGAGGCCATGGCCGGCAGCGATGTCGCCGCACTTGAAACGAAATACACGCGGGATGGCGATCACTACATTCTGAACGGCCAGAAGATGTTCATCAGCAACGCTGCTGAAGCCGACTTCGTGACCACCTTTGCCACAAAGGACAAGTCGCTGGGCTACCGCGGCATCAGTGCCTTTGTTGTTGAGAAGGGCACCAAGGGCTTCTCGGTGGGTAAGCTGGAGAGGAAGATGGGACTACACCCTGCCTCGGTAGCCGAGCTTATCTTCGATGATTGCAGAGTGCCCGCGGGTAACATGCTGGGCGAGGAAGGGAAAGGCTTCAGGATAGCTCTTGAGGGCATCGATGCCAGCAGGGTGAGCATAGCTGCCCAGGCGCTGGGCATTGCCCGGGCCGCCTACGATGCTGCCGTGGCCTATGCCAAGGAGAGGAGGCAGTTCGGAGCTGAGCTGGCCCGCCTACAGGCCATCCAGTGGATGATTGCCGATATGGCCACCGATATAGACGCGGCCAGGCTGTTGACCTACAGGGCTGCCTGGCAGACTATGAAGGACAAGCATGCTCCGCCTAAGGAGGCGGCCATGGCCAAGGTGTTTGCCTCCGAGGCCGCCCACAGGGTCTGCCATAAGGCAGTTCAGATATTCGGCGGCTATGGCTACACCAGAGATTTCGCGGTGGAACGCTACTACCGCGACCAGAGGATCACGGAGATCTACGAGGGGACCTCGGAGATGCAGAGGTGGACGATTGCCCGCCAGGTATTGGGGGTGAAGTAGAGGCATTGACCATGTTTACAGAGAAGACCCTGCAAGAGGTACAGGAAGGGCGGAAGAAGTGGGAGAGAGAAGTAGAGAAGGCCAGGAAACAGAAGGCTGAGAGGAAGGCAAGGTTTTCCACCGTCTCCGATCTCGAGATACAGGCCATCTATACCCCCGAAGATATCAAAGACCTGGATTTCGCCCGTGACATCGGCTATCCGGCCGCTTTCCCGTTTACCAGAGGATGTCAGTCCACGATGTATCGAGGCAGGGAATGGACCTTTCGTATGTTCTCGGGCATGGGCAGTGCCGAGGATACCAATAAGAGATGGCATCACCTTCTCAAGGAAGGTGAGACAGGCCTGAGTACCGCCTTCGACTTTCCTACCCTGATGGGATACGACAGCGATTCGCCTCGCGCCAGGGGTGAGTGTGGCAAATGCGGCGTGGCAATCGATACGCTAAGAGATTTCGAGATTCTCACCGGCGGCATCCCCCTGGACAGCGTGACCACGTCTATGACCATCAACCCGTCCGCCGCCGTACTCTGGGCGATGTATCTGATTGTGGCTGAGAAGTCGGGCATAAGCTGGGACAAGATCGGGGGCACCATTCAGAACGACATGCTCAAGGAGTTCATCGCGCAGAAGACATTCATGCTCCCGCCCGAACCATCGATTCGCCTGATAAGCGATACGATCGAGTTTGGCACGCAGAGCGTTCCCCTGTGGAACCCCATAAGCATCAGCGGTTATCACATTCGGGAGGCGGGTTCGACCGCCGTTCAGGAGCTTGCTTTCACCCTGGCCGATGGGATTGCCTACGTCCAGGATGTCACTGCGAGGAAGAAACTGGACGTTGATGACTTTGCGCCGCGTCTCTCTTTCTTCTTCAACTCCCATCTCGACTTCTTCGAGGAGGTTGCCAAGTTCAGGGCAGCGCGAAGGATGTGGGCAAGGATCATGAGAGACAGGTTCAAGGCTAAGAATCCTCGCTCGTGGTGGATGAGGTTCCATACTCAAACCGCGGGGTGTTCCTTAACCGCCCAGCAACCCTACAACAATGTCGTTAGAACCACCACTGAAGCTCTGGCTGCGGTGTTGGGTGGGACACAGTCTCTCCATACCAATTCTCTCGACGAGACGCTGGCCTTGCCCTCCGAGTTCGCTGCCACCATTGCTCTGCGCACCCAGCAGATCCTGGCCGATGAGATCGGCGTCGCCAACACCATAGACCCGCTGGCGGGCTCCTATTTCGTAGAGTCTTTGACCAACCAGATGGAGGAGAAGGCCTGGGAGTATATAGACAGGATAGATGAGATGGGAGGCATGCTGGCTGCCATTGATAAGGGCTTCCCCCAGATGGAGATCGCCGACGCTGCCTATCACTATCAGCAGCAGGTAGATGAGGGCGAGAAGGTCGTGGTAGGGGTCAACAAGCATGTTCTTGAGGCAGAGACGGCTCCCGATATACTGAGGATAGACGAGGAAGTCGAAGAGAGACAGATCGCCAGGCTGCGGGAAGTAAGGGCCAACAGGGACAATCGGATGGTTAACCGGGCCTTGAGCAACCTGCGCGTTGCTTCCGGAACGGACAAGAATCTTATGCCTTACGTGATAGACGCCGTCAAGGAGTACGCCACTGAGCAGGAAATCTGTGACGTCTGGAGAGACGTGTTTGGCGAGTACCGTGACCCCGGGTTCTTCTAGGCTTGGCCTGCAGGGCACGATTGATGAGCAGGAGATATCAGGCAAGAACGATATGATGAACTCAGGCAGGAGGCTGCGAATCCTTGTGGCCAAGCCCGGCCTGGACGGACATGACCGGGGAGTGCGGGTTATAGCCAGGGCCTTCCGCGATGCCGGCTTTGAGGTGGTATACACCGGCCTTCATCAGACTCCCGAGCAAATTGTGGCTGCGGCGCTGCAGGAGGATGTGGACCTCATCGGTCTTAGTTGTCTCTCCGGCGCGCATGTATACCTGTTTGGCCGGGTGATTGAGCTTCTGAAGGAGAAGAACGCCGATGATGTGGTGGTCATTGGCGGCGGCATTATTCCAGAAGAGGACGTAGCCAAACTCAAAAGACTCGGAATCAAGGAAGTGTTCTTGCCGGGTGCCCCCCTTCGTGACATAGTTGGCTGGGTGAGAGGAAACGTTACTCCGCGTAGCTGACACAGACCCCGGAACAGCCGGTTCGAGGATTCCTGCCGGTCATGACCTTGGATGCAGCGTCCACTGCGCTCGCTGTCGTGCTCATGTCTGTCTTCGGGCTTCTGGCAACCATGTCTCTTGTCAGAAGAGAAGGCCAATTCCAGGACAGAGCACCAAGTGAGGCGGCTGCAACAGACGCCCCCTGGAATACTGTCATAGGGCAAGGTGCCGTCTGGAAAGGATATTGAGGCCTCCTTGGCACGGCAGGGCAAGCGAAGCCCGCTCCGAGTTGCTCATTGTGCAGGCATTGACTTGTCCCCGATCGGCCGGAAGTGGTAGACTTTCGCAGCGGCTCAGCATTGAGTCTTAGTGGATGCTTGGCTGTGATGATGTGACTAAGCGGGAGTAACTCAGTGGTAGAGTTCCTGCCTTCCAAGCAGGGTGTCGCGGGTTCGAGTCCCGTCTCCCGCTCTCCACTGTTCGTACATCAGATGTAGATCCCGGTGGGGCCGGCTCGCCGACAGACCCTCGGCCTTGAGAGCCCAACTTAGACGCAGAGCACGGGGCAGTACTGCTATCCAGCCGTCAACGCGCAGCATGGACTATCCAGTTCCAGTATTACTGAACACGTTGACACCCTTGGCCTCGAGTTTCGGGATGAGAGTGTTGACCGAATACTCGCTCAGTGGGTTATCTCTTAGGTCAACCATGTTTCCCTGCCCCAAGCCGTGGTTGTCGACAAGCGGAGAAATGTCGGCAATCATATTGCTGCTCAGGTAGAGCCTTGTCAGCGCCGTTAGGTTGGCGAGAGGCAACAGATCACTTATCTGGTTGTTATCTAGTTCAAGCCAGGTCAGGCCAGTGAGACCCGCCAACGGTGGGATATCTACTATCTCGTTTTCGCCGAGTTCGAGTTCAGTCAGTCCAGTGAGTTCCGCCAGCGGCGAGATGTCGCTTATCAGGTTGTCTCGGAGGTAGAGCCATGTCAGGTGTGTCAGGTGGACGAGCGCCGTGATGTTGGTTATCTTGTTGCCTCCGAGTTCGAGCCATGTCAGATTGCTGAGGCTGGCAATCAGCGACAGATCGCTGAGTTCGCTATCAGCAAGCTCAAGGTGTGTTAGGTTGCTGAGGTTCACCAGGAGCGACAGGTCTTCTATCTGGTTTCCACCTATTCCCAGATGGGTTAGATTGGTGAGGTTGACAAGTGGCGAGATATCGCTTATCTGGTTGCTGCGAATTGAGAGCATTGCGAGATCGCTACAGTATTCAAGTCCCGATAGGTCTTCGATCTCCCTGTTAGGAGCTGAGAGGCTCGTCAGATTCTGGAGTTCCGAAGCACGAATATCTCCCTCGGGCTTGTCCAAGGCCTCTCGCATGGCTGCTTCTAGATTCGGGTCGGGAAAGTTGACGATCGGGTCATCTATCGGCGGGATTTCTGTCTGCGTACGTATGACTACTGCTACTATTATGGCAACGACGCAAACTGCGATTATGGCTGTCAGCCTCTTCCTGCTCATCTCGATCTCCTTTCGCAGGGAATGCCTTCACTGGTATGTTATGAGTGCTAGGCATGCCGGTCAGCTCCGTGAATTTTACGGAGCCTGGTAGGCACTGTCAACGCCTGTGGCCGCACCACTGTTGCATTGGCGGCTTACCTAGCATAAGGATCCGTGCGTGTCCGAGGGACTGCAGATTGGTCGGCCAGGTCGATGCGGAGTGGCATTTGCAGCAGAATGTGCTATCATTCGCGCGGTGATGCTAGTCATGCGCTGTGGCGCGGGCTCGTAGCTCAGCGGCAGAGCGGCCGGCTCATAACCGGTTGGTCGCAGGTTCGAATCCTGCCGAGCCC
>JACUUR010000089.1 GCA_014859205.1 Dehalococcoidia bacterium
AGTGGCGGGGTTCATCCCCGCCTGGGGAGGCGGGGTGTTGCCGCCCAACCACCCAGGAGGGCCCAAGGCCCTCCCCTACGGGGACGAATCCGCACCCGTCATTGAAACCACCGGCACCCCTGTAGTGGCGGGGTTGACCCCCGCCTGCGAATCCGGCGCTGCTGCCCCATTGCCCCACCCGCCACAAAGTTTTATAATGAGAAACCTGGCCGGGACAAAGGGGCATGGAAACGATACAGCGAACGGTAGATGCCGAGCAGGTCTTCACAGAGCAGGACCGGACATCGAGCGGGATTCCGCAGGCCCATGGTGAGATAGCCTTCCTGCGCAGGCGCCTGGCCCGGCTGGTGAAGCTACAGTCGCTCGTCAAGCAGAAATACCACAGCAGGCTGGCCAGCCTGTCCAGGCAGATCGAGGAGATAGAGAGCCAGCAGTGGGAGCTGAAAAGCCTGGGCAAGCAACTCAACAAGAACAAGGAGAGACAGTCGCTTATCAGGGAAGAGCTAAGCGTCCTGGAGCGCCGCAAGAGGACCATCAGCCAGGCGATGAGACAGATCGAAGGATACAGACGGTCCAGCAATGCCCAGGTCAGGGTGATAGAGGAGGAACAGGAGATACTCTCCCAGCGGATCCACGACCTTGAGCACATGCTCGAGCTTGTGGAGCAGGCAGAGCTGGACAGGAAAGAGCGCGACATCGTCAGCCAGCGCATCAGCGCTACCAGGTCACTGCTGGAAGAGCATGCTGCCGAACTTAGCAAGAGGACCATAGATCTGCTCTTCGAGTTCTACATACCACCCAAGACCACCAGAAGGTTCAGGTTCTAGGCGTCACGGAACCCATCCCACCACCACACGAATGTATCAGGCTGTTACCCTGACTACGCGCGAATTTGACAGGTCTGCCGCCTGTTGGTATCATAGCTGACTAACTCCATTGCAGCCGAAGTTAATGATAGCAGGATGGTCACATTGGTGGGGGTGGGGATCCGGGGGGTGGTAACAGGTGGATGCCGCCGATAGTTGGCTTATACTGGCCTTCCTGGCCTGTCTGGCCCTGTCTGCTTTCTTCTCCAGTGCTGAGGCCGCCTTCATCGGTCTGCCCAGGCTACGCATCAGGTATCTGGTGGAGACCGGCGTCAAGGGGGCCGAGAAGCTGGCCCAGGCCGCCGAGAAGCCCGAGAGGGTCCTGGCGACCGTGCTGCTGGGCAACAACCTGGTCAATATCGCCGCCGCCACGCTGGGCACGATGATTGCCCTGGCCATCTTCGGCCTGCCCTGGGGACCGGTCATAGCGACTGCCGCTGTCACGACCCTGATCCTGATCTTCGGTGAGGTAATACCCAAGACCCTGGCCGTACAGCATGCCCAGCGGCTATCCCTGCTCTACGTCAATCCTCTGAGGACCTTTGAGCTGTGTCTCTACCCGTTCGTCCTGGGTTTGGAACGGATCGGACTCAGCCTCACCAGGCTGACAGCTCTGCCCGAGGAGGAGAAGAAGCTGGTCAGCGAGGGCGAGATACGCTCCGCCATAACCGTGGGGGAGAGCGAGGGCGTGGTGGAGCAGGACGAGGCGCAGATGCTGCACAAGATATTCGAATTCACCGACCGTCCGGTCAGCAAGATCATGGTGCCCCGAACGGAGATCACCTGGGTGGAACAGGGCACAAAGCTGGGCGACTTTCTCAACCTCTATAACCAGGGACGCTACAGCCGTTTTCCCGTGTACAGGGAGAACACCGACAACGTAGTGGGCATGCTGCACGCCAAGGACGTGCTCATGAAGCTGACAGATGAGCTCAACGGCAGGGACTGCCTGATCGACGACCTGATGCGGCCGGCCTTCTTCGTGCCCGAAGGCAAGCGCCTGGGCGAACTGCTGACCGAAATGAGGGATGGCGGGCATCACGCGGCGGTAGTGGTCGATGAGTTCGGGGGCATCTCGGGCATGGTCACGCTGGGACAGCTTACCGAGGAAATCGTGGGCGATATCCACGATGAGCTAACTGGCGAAGAGAAGGACTTCGTGGTGACGGGTGACAGCACGTTTCAGGTGGACGGAGGTTTCAGGGTGGAGGAGGCCAACGAGGAATTGCAGCTGAATCTGCCCGATGGCGACTACGAGACGGTGGCCGGCTTCATCCTCAGCCACCTCGGTCGCATACCCAGGCAGGGCGAGCAGTTCAAATACCAGAACCTCAAGTTCGTCATCACAGAGATGCGAGGCATGAAGATAGCCAAGGTGCTCATAACCAGGCAGAAAGACCCCGTGGCACCGTAGGGGCGGGGTGGAGACGAGACTAAATATCAAACGGCCAAGATCAAAATGACAGGTCAAAGGTCAAAGCGGTCAGCGATCAGCAGTCAGCAGTCAGCGGGCAGCGGGCAGCGGACTTCCCCCTCACTCTAACTCTCTCCCTCCAGGGGAGAGAGGAGTGGCTCGGTGGAGGTTGGAAGTGTAGTGCGAGGCTTTACCTCTTGCCCTTCTGTAGCGAATGGGGGTCTGGGGGCAGAGCCCCCAGTGCTCCTGTAGTGGCGGGGCTTGTCCCCGCCTTACAGCACTTTCCTCTCCCTTCGAAGGGAGAGGATCAAGGTGAGGGTGATTATGTCCCCCTCACTCTAACTCTCTCCCGCCAGGGGAGAGAGGACAATAGGCACAAGACCCTCCCCTACATCGGAGGTGCTCCCTCCCAACACCCGGGGAGGGCCCAAGGGCCTCCCCTACGGATCGAGAGGCGTTGCTCGGCTGTGGGGGGCGCGGCGGGCTGCTGGCCAGAGGCGGCGTTAGAACACAGCGAAGCGTCCTTTCCCTGGCGGCACAGCTGAATTGACAGGGCGGGCGCGGCTGGTATAGCATGGCAGGTCGTGAAAGGAGCAGACAATGGATAGAAAGCACCGCGCAGGAATCGTGGGAGCATGCATAATAGCCATCGCCACACTGGTAGTGGTAGTGGTCATGGCCCGAGGGGGCGAGTCGGCCGCGCCGCCTCAACAACCAGACGACGGGGTGATATCGGAGCAGGTCTCCTGGCCGATCGGAGAGACAAATGTGCACGCCACGATCACACGCCCCGATGGTGACGGCCCCTATCCCGCTCTGGTATTCGTATCGCGGACCGGTTTCACAGACCGGAACTGGAATGTGCCACAACTGCCGGGTACCAACGGCAGCGGAAGATTGCTGGCAGCAGAGCTTGCCCGGCATGACTTTGTTACCATCCGCTACGACAAGAGGCATGTAGGACCGGGAGCCGAGGAGAACCTTCCTCACCTCGCCGGCAACATAAGCCTTGCCGGTCACATAGAGGAGATTGCCGGCGCCATTCAAACCCTGCTTGCACAGGACTATGTGGACCCGGATGAGATATACGTGCTGTCCCACGGCGAGGGCGCACCGCTTACCCTCCACTACCATCTGGAGCATGATGGGCGGATCGCTGGCCTGGTGATCACGGCGCCACCATCCCGCCCGATAGCCGATCTGTTCATCGAGCAGGTGCGGGCGCAATTTCAGCATCTGCCGGAGCGGGACGACATAGTGGCTGGGTGTGAAGCCCTTATGGCGAGCTTTCTTGCCGGCGAACCTTTTGTTCCCCACCCAGAAGTGCCGCCCTCACTGAACAACTACGTCAGTAGCCTGTATGACCCCAGGAACCTCCCTTTCGTAAGGGAGATTATGGCTCTGGACCCGGCAGACCTCCTAATGCAGCTTAATGTACCGGCGCTTGTCGTTATCGGCCAGAAAGATGCACAGGTGGACTGGGAGGTTGACGGAGGTCTGCTCCAGGCGGCCACGACCGACCTTGCTCACATCGAATACGAGTTTCCCGAGAACGCCGACCACGTGCTGAAGTATCAGCCCAAGCCCAGGGAGGAGGTTACCCAGGACGACGCACGGGACTACAACGCAGCGGACAGGGTGCTCGACCCTGAGACGGTCGAGGCTATAGTTAACTGGCTCATGCAGCAGACACAGGCAGATTGATCGCCGGTCAGGGAATAGGACCAGCATTCGCCGTCGACGAAGGCCGAATCCCAACGCCCAAATGTCAAACCTGTAGTTGCCCGATTTATCGGGCCGTACGCCTTTTGGCTTCTCCACACAGCCCTCGCGAGAACACAACCAGGCAAGCTTTTCCTGTCCCTGCAAAGAGAAGTATAATGACCGGTGTGGTCGAGGGCATTTCGCTCCCGGTTTCTGCAACGTTGGCCTCGCGCTTTGCGTCGCAATGACATGAGGACGATCTTTGAAACTGATACTGGTTAGGCACGGCGAGACAGCCTGGAACGAGGACAGGCTTGTGCAGGGCGGCGACATCGACGTTGAGCTGAACGAGACGGGACTGGCCCAGGCCCAGAAGGTAGCAGTCTTTCTCTCGGATGAACCGGTTACCCTCGTGCTCTCCAGTCCCCTGCAGCGGGCCAGAGCTACAGCCGAGGCCATAGCCGCCCATCACGGGTTGCCGGTACAGACCGATCACAGGCTCAGGGAACTGCGGCTGGGCGCGCTTGACGGCATGTCGATCTCAAGCCTTAATACCACCTTCAGCCAGTTTCTGTCCGGTTGGTGGCAGGAGAAGGGACCGACGACGTCGCCCGACGGGGAGACCTTTGTGCAACTGCAAGAGAGAACCTGGCCCGTGGTCCAGGACCTGCTGGCAGCCCCGCGACCTGTTGCCGGTAATCCCGGGCGGGCGGCACAGACCACGGCAGTACTGGTCAGCCATTTCTTCGTCACGCTGGCCATCATCCTGCGGGCACTGGGGCTGCCTGCCGACTCCTTCCCCAGGTTCAGGGTGGACCTGGCCGGGGTGAGCGTCCTCGAGTTCGCCGACCACGGCGCGCGCTTGGTCACATTCAACGACACGTCGTACTGACGAAGATCAAAACTCAAAGGGCAAACATCAAAATGACAGATCAAAATGCAAAGGAGGGAGAGGATGAAGGTGAGGGTGACCAAGGTAGACCCGGTCTGGGTGATCTCCCCCTCACTCTAACTCTCTCCCTCGAGGGGGAGAGAGGAGAGCTGGCAGGCCTGCGGGAGGGTATAAGACCCTCCCCTGCGGAAGTGAGATCGCCACGGCCCGACCTGTCGGGCCTCGCGATGACAGTAGAGCTAATGTAGTGCCACGATTAGACCTGGGTGCAGGGGGGGTACCACACTGCCCTGCCTGCCAGTCGTGCGGACAGGTCAAGAAAGGCAAGCGGGGCGGGGGCGCATCGGAACCGGAACCCCCTCTCACGATGAGAGGGGCAAGGGGAGTTACGATTCAGAGAAGGCAGTCATGACCGTGAAAAAGGACAGCGTAGAATCAAAGGTGGCGGGCTTCATCGAGCGACACCGCCTGGTCTCGCCCGGTGAGACCCTGGTCGTGGCAGTGTCGGGTGGCGC
>JACUUR010000012.1 GCA_014859205.1 Dehalococcoidia bacterium
AGTGTAACCGGCGATCAATATGTCGGAGGCCTGGTTGGATCCAATCAGGAGAGCAGTGTCGGTAGCTGCTACTCCGTCGGCTACGTGACCGGCACCACCGATATCGGCGGCCTGGTGGGATGGAACGACGCCACTGTCACAAACTCCTTCTGGGACACCCAGACCAGTGGACAAGCTGCGTCGGCCGGAGGGACAGGCAGAACCACCGCGCAGATGAGGAACATCACAACCTTCACCGGCGCCGGGTGGGACATCGTCCTCATCGGTGACTACTTCAACGAAACCTGGTACATCGACAACGGCAACGACTACCCGAGGCTGGGCTGGCAATACCCCTAGATCCAGGACTCAGTGTTGAGGGGCAGGGCTTGAGCCCCGCCCCTCAACACTCTTCTTGACATGATTACGGTATCTGGAATGAGAGCAGGAGGTGAAGGATGAAGACGATGATTGACGCCGGGAGACCTTTTCGCGCGACGGCCCTTGCGATCTTGATCATCGCGGCGCTGGTCGGGGCGGTTGTTGGATGCGAGCCCAGGGAGCACACTCCCCGCGAGTACACGCCGATGCTGGCGGCAGGCGCGGGGCACATAGTGGGGGTCAAGTCCGACGGCACGGTGGTGGCCGTGGGAGCGAACCACTACGGGCAGTGCAGCGTGGGGGACTGGACAGATATAGTCCAAGTGGCGGCAGGCGGCTATCATACGGTGGGGCTCAAGTCTGACGGCAGCGTGATCGCTGTAGGATCTGACTCATACGGGCAGTGCGAGATAGGGGACTGGACAGGCATCGTCCAAGTAGCAGCAGGCGAATATCACACTGTGGGGGTCAAGTCCGACGGCAACGTGGTGGCGGTGGGAGCTGGCGATGGTGAGGGCTGGTGGCACTTCGGGCAGTGCGATGTGGGCGGCTGGACTGATATAGTCCAGGTTACAGCAGGTGCGGCTCACACAGTGGGGGTCAGGTCCGACGGCAGCGTCGTCGCCGTTGGAGAAAACTTTGCCGGAGTGTGCGACGTCAGCGGATGGACGGGCATCGTGCAGGTGACGGCAGCCCACTATCACACTGTGGGGGTCAAGTCCGACGGCAGCGTGATCGCCGTTGGAGAGAACTGGGCTGAGCAGTGCGATGTTGGGGGCTGGACGGACATCATCCAGGTAGCTGCAGGAGGTGGCTCCTATGGAGGGCACACGATTGGGTTGAAGTCCGACGGCACCGTCGTCGCCGTGGGACATAACTCCGTCGGGCAGTGCTACGTGGGGGACTGGACGGACATCATCCAGGTCGCCACAGGCTATCACAGCACGGTGGGGTTGAGGTCCGACGGAACCGTGGTGGCGGCGGGACTGGAGGTGGAGGTGGCCGGTTGGAACCTGATAGAGGCAACGCCGTAGTCGTCAACACTCCTTCGGCTTAGAAGATGACTGTAGCAGACTCGCTGACACGGGCCGAGAGCGTCCTCTGTCGCCTTCGGCGGCAACAGACAGGGGGGCTGCATACAGAGGACTGCCCGAAAGATGGGCGCAGCAGGCTTCCTGGCCCCGGTTTCAGACCGGAACGTATGATTCGGTCGAGACCAGCGGTACGGGTTGCCGCCTCAAGGAGGACTAACTGAAGAGAAAGGACCTTCTCTGGTTTCTTGCATATCCAGCCTATCAGATCATCAACACGTTCAGACATGAGGCAAGCCATGCCCTTGCAGCAATGGCGGAAGGTGCTGAGGTCACGGAGTTCGTATTCTGGCCTACCTTTCGCAACGGGAGCTTCATCTGGGGGTATGTTAACTGGAGTGGTTCGACGACCTGGTTTACCACAGCTGCCCCTTACTTCTGTGACATGCTCGTCTTCTTCGTCGCCCTCTTAATCGTTCTTGAAGCCAGACCCAACCGCAGATGGCTGTGGATAAACATACTGGTGATCGGCATGCTCTGGCCTCTCATAAACAGTGCCTACAACTACTCTGGTGGGTTGGCCGGGGGCTCGAATGATGTAGGCAGACTGCTGCAGGTGCTCGATCCCGTTGCCGTTCACCTGTACTTCGCTCTCACAATGCTGTTATACGCTTGGGGCATATACCACTGCTACTTTCGCAAGAAAACGTGGCATCCAGAATAGCATGTGCCTTTTTCCTGAAGGTTAAGCCAGAAGGCGGATGCGGAACACGCCCCGTCTCATCCGGAGAGAGGCATAACGTATAGTCAGGCCGCCGGGAGGGAGATCAGTGGCATGAACCGGAAAGCCGGGGCAATCGAAGAGAAGACAGCCATCGTCCTGGAGATGATCCGGGGAGGTGAATCGATGGCCGACATCGATACCCGCCATGGGCTGAGCCAGGGCGATGACGTGGGTAAGCGGTTGCCGGAGTGAGATGGCTGTGTTCAACTGACGGGAGCGACGTATTGACAGGTAAATCGATGGTGATAGAATGAGAGCAGGAGATAAAGCATGAAAACGATGATTGAGGCAGGGAAACCTTTTCGCGCTCAGGCGCTTGCGATCCTGATCATTGCGGCGCTGGTCGGGGCGGTTGTTGGATGCGAGCCCAGGGAGCACACTCCCCGCGAGTACACGCCGATGATCGTGGCCGCAGGCTCGAGGCACATGGTGGGGCTGAATTCTGACGGCACCGTGGTCGCAGTGGGTTCAAACAGCTCCGGGCAGCGGGATGTAGGCAACTGGAGTGACATCATCGAGGTGGCTGCTGGCTCCGAACACACGGTGGGACTCAGGTCCGACGGCACTGTGCTCGCCGTGGGACAGAGTTCGGACGGGCAGTGCAACGTCGCAGCATGGACGGACATAACCCAGATCAGTTCGTTTTACCTTCACACTGTCGGGCTTAAGTCCGACGGCACTGTGGTCGCCGTGGGCTGGAATGCTAACGGGCAATGCAATGTCGATGGCTGGTCGGACATGGTACAGGTTGTTGCCGGTGCCGGGCATACGGTCGGGCTCAAGTCCGACGGGACCGTGGTCACAGCGGGAAACAATGACTACGGACAGTGCGATGTGGGCGACTGGACGGGCATCGTCCAGGTTGCCGCAGGCCAGAGGAACACGGTGGGGCTCAAGTCCAACGGGACGGTGGTCGCTGTAGGGGACGCCCGTTACGGTCACTGCGACGTGGGCGGGTGGACGAACGTCGTACAGATCGCCGCAGGTGACTATCACACGGTGGGGCTAAAGTCCAACGGGAGCGTGGTCGCTGTGGGAGACAACGGTCACGGGCAGTGCGATGTAGGCACATGGATGGATGTCGTCCAGATCGCCGCAGGTGATGAGCATACGCTGGCGCTCCGGTCTGATGGCACTGCCATCGCCGTAGGCTGGTACTACCGCGGGTACTGCGCTGTCAGTGACTGGAGCGATGTAGTCCAGATCGCCGCAGGTGAACTGCACACGGCGGGACTTAAGTCTGACGGCACCGTGGTCGCTGTGGGAGCGGCAAGCTGGGGGCAATGCGACGTGGCTGATTGGAGGGACATCACTGAGATCAGCGCGCGCGCCTATCTCACGGTTGGGCTCAGCTCTGATGGCACTGTAGTTGCGGCGGGAGACCTCACGTACGGGCAGGGCGCTATCCTTGATTGGATGGACATAGCGCAGGTGGCGGCAGGCCGGTATCACACGGTTGGGCTCAGGTCCGACGGCACCGTGGTCGCGGCGGGATCGAGTAGCGCCGGGCAACTGGATGTAGAAAACTGGGCGAACGTTGTCCAGGTCGACGCGGGCTCCGATCACACGGTGGGGCTGGAGTCTGCGGGCACGGTGGTAGCGGTGGGACGCAACTGGTACGGGCAGCTGGATGTAGAAGGTTGGACCGACATCGTGCAGGTCGCTGCAGGCTACTTCCACACTGTGGGGCTCAAGTCTGACGGCACCGTGGTCGCGGTCGGACAGAACTCGGACGGGCAATGCAATGTTGAGGGCTGGACCGACATAGTACAAGTCGCCTCAACCACATTGCACACGGTAGGTCTTAAGTCCGACGGGACCTTAGTCGCTGCGGGAGACAATACCTATGGGCAGTGTGATCTTGAGGGCTGGACCGATGTCGTGCATGTCGCCGCAGGCCGCGCTCACACGGTCGGACTCAGATCCGATGGCACAGTTGTCGCTGCCGGCCTCGAGGTCGAGCTCGCCAAGTGGAACCTGATCGAGGCGGTGCCGTAGTCTGAACCCGCCCTCTCCTACGCGGGCTGGCTAAACAACAGCTGACAGGAGCAAGAAAGGAGGTGCTGCGGGATGAGAGAAGGCAGACTTCACGGATCATACCCAGGGGACCTGCCTTGCGCTCGTGCAGAGTGCGGCGATGCTTGATGGTGCTCCACCGGCAATGGGGCGGCCCCACCCCATAGACAAGGATTTCCCGAAAAGAAAACCGTTAAGAGGAGGTAACAAACAATGAAACAGACACTCAGTATCCTATTTGCCCTGGCGTTCGCGCTAAGCTCGGGGCTAGTCATGAACACGCCGGTGGCGGCAGCTACGGTCAATGTACCTGGTGACTACTCAACTATTCAGGCAGCTGTGGACGCTGCCAGTCCCGGCGACACAGTCGTGGTCGCTGCGGGAACCTATGCTGAGACGATAAGCATCGACGTTCCCAATCTAACATTGAGGTCCGCTGGTGGCGCTGACGCAACCATCATCGATGCCGGAGGTGCAGTAGTCGCCGTTGAGGTGATGGCAAACCTGGGCGATGTAACCGTGGAAGGATTCACGGTGCGGAACTGGACCGGCGCGGGCATCGTACAGAGAATAGCTCAGAAGGAGGGCACAGCGCTTCACGTTCTAAACAACAAGGTGACCGCACCGGAACAGACTTCTACTCCCGGTGGCAACTCGATCCAGGTGACCGGTGACGGGTCCTCGGTGATTGGCAATGAGGTCACTGTGGCTCATCAGACCGGTCCAAGCAGCGCATGTGGCATCCTGGTTGGCGTTGGCAACAATGTTGTGGTCAGGGAAAACTATGTTTCCGGTGCTCCGAACGGTGACAGCGGGATTGCTGTTGTTGGGGCCGACCCCTATGGTAGAGCAGGACCTGATAACACCATCGTCCAGAAGAACGTGGTAGAGGACTGCAGGGCTGCTATCGTTGTACAGGGAGATGCGTCTGACACGTTAATCGAGGGGAACACAACATCGGCTAGCTCTGCTGGCATATACAATGGACCGATCGGGACCTACCAGCCCACGGGCACGCAGGTCCGGTTGAACAGCATCTCCCACAGCACCGATTGGGGTGTTGCCAACGCTGCAGACGCCGCGGTCGATGCCAGACAAAACTGGTGGGGTCATGCCAGCGGGCCGTCCGGGGAAGGGCCGGGCGCGGGCGATGCTGTCAGTGAGAAGGTGCTGTTTGACCCCTGGTATGCCGATGAAGCGATGACCCACCTGGCTTCTGAGAGAGAAGTCATAAACGTTACACAGGGCACATTGCACGACACTATCAAGGAGGCTATTGACCAGGCAATAACTGGCGACACCATCATGGTGACGCCGGGTGTGTACAACGAGCGGATTACCATCCCTCAGGACAAGCCTGATCTCATCATCCAGTCGGTTGATGGGCCTTCGGTAACCATCATCGATGGCAGCAACCTTGCCCCTGGGCCGCTGGTTGTGATTGGGGCCGACGGGACCATACTGGAGGGCCTCACTGTGCGGAATGCAGCTTCATTGGTCGAGTCGGATGACTGGCCGGGAATCGGCATACTCATCTGGGGAGCCTCACAGTGCAGCATAATCAACAACATCGCCCGTGATAACGAGATAGGTATGGCAGTGGTAGGAGGAATCGTCTACCCCCGTGATGAAGAACCCGTGCACCTCGCAGCCAATGGCAATGTTATTGCCGGCAACGAGATTGGAGTTAACGCTTGGGCTAACCTGGTGCTCGTCAATACGTCCGGCAACACGCTTGAGGAAAACGAGGTATATGGCGACCCGCGGGAATACGATCTCGGAATCGTGATCGCGGGAGGCAAAGGCATGACCGGCTGGATAATCGGATTTGGGCTCGAAGGATGGTTCTTTGACGGTACCAGCGAGAACAATGAGGTACTAGCTGGTTCGATGCATCAGTGCTGGGCGGGCGTGCTTATCCTCAACGCATCAGGCAACATTGTACAGGATAACAGTATCGCCAACAATGACATCGGCATCGTAGTAGTGGGGCACGAGGAGGAGGAGGAGTATTTGTTGACAGGAGAAGCCATCGGCAACACCATCTCTAACAATGCAATCACTGGAAACAGCCTCGTTGGCATTGGCGTTGGTGGTGAAACGTGCACTGGAACCACCATTGACCGTAACACTATCGCCGATAACTACTGGGCCGGCGTGGGTATCTTCGAATCCTTTTCCTGGGGGGAATACGATATCAAGGGAATCACCGAAGACGGGGCTGTAGTCATCAACTTCAACAACATCGAGGGCAACGTGCAGGCAGGTGTTTGGAATGAGACAGACGTGGTCGTCGATGCCACGCACAACTGGTGGGGTCATGCCGGTGGACCCTCGGGCGAAGGGCCGGGCACAGGTGATGCTGTGAGCGAAAATGTGGACTACAGTCCCTGGCTCAATGCTCCTTATCCCGGGGGCCAGCCAGTTGGTCTTCCCACGGTGACCACGCTCGACGCCACCGACGTGACGGCCGATTCAGCCACCCTGAACATGGACTATACCCTGGGGTACTGCAGCACGGTGGACGTCATCTTTGGCTACAAGAAGTCGACCGACGAGGATTGGGACGTCACTGCCCTGGTCACCAGGCAGGCGGATGGCACCCACTCAGCGACGATTACCGGGCTCGCTCCTGAGACTAAGTATGATTTCTTGGCTGGCGTTGTCTTCGACGATCAGGGTATTGAGGGTGCTGTTCTGCATTTCGCCACAGCCGCACCACCTGCCTCAGGGTGTTTTGTCGCCACTGCCGCCTACGGCACCCCAATGGCGGAGGAAATAGAAATCCTCCGTGAGTTCAGAGATGGATACCTGCTGACCAACCCGCTGGGACAAGCCCTGACAGGCCTCTATTACAGGACCAGCCCGCCAATAGCCGAGTTCATAACCGCGCATCCCGGACTCAAGCCAGCGGTGCGGGTCGGGCTGATGCCCGCTGTAGCCCTGAGCACCGTGGTCGTCAACACTACCCGGCCCGAGAAAGCGGCTCTCGTGGGCTCGCTGGTGCTGATCTCAGTGGCAGTGGCTGTATGGGCAACGAGGCGGAGTAAGGACACCGAGTATGCCTGACGATTAGACGGCACGTTAGCCAGTGCTGGCTCAGGCCAGGCACGGTGACGGAGTGTTAACAGTGCAGGGGGTGACATGCTATGAGCTAGTGTTCTCGCGAAACCAAATGCGCGCATAGAAGGAGGTTCAATATGAGGACAATATCTGGTCTAAGGAGACACCATTGCCTGGCAGGAGTTAGCACCTGCTTCCTTGTGCTAGCATTGGTTGCAGTAATGGTAAGCTGTGCCGCTCCTGCTCCTACGCAGTACAGCCTCACCATCTCCAGTACCGCCGGAGGGGTGGTAACCACACCTGGCGAAGCGACCTATAGCTATGACCGGGAAACGGTGGTCGACCTTGTGGCAACCCCCGATGCTAACTACCGATTCGTGGAGTGGACGGGGCATGTGGGTACTATCGCCGATGTAGGGGCTGCCTCCACCACCATCACCGTTAATGGCAACTATGTCATCACCGCCGAGTTTGAGGAAGTCCCCAGGTATAACCTGGCGATCTCCAGTAGTGGCGGTGGTTCGGTAACCACTCCTGGAGAGGCGATTTTCACCTATCCCGCAGGCACGGTGGTAAACCTGGTGGCCCAGGCTGAGGAGGGCTACCGCTTTGCCGGCTGGACAGGGGATGCGGGCACCATTGGCGATGTCAACTCTGCCGCAACCACCATCACAATGAACGGCGACTACACCATCAGCGCCAACTTTGAGGAAGAACTGTCAGTTGAACCCATGCTCGCCGCAGGCATCTGGCACACGGTGGGGCTTAAGTCCAACGGCCGCGT
The DNA here is from genome assembly GCA_014859205.1 of Dehalococcoidia bacterium. GTDB lineage: Bacteria > Chloroflexota > Dehalococcoidia > GIF9 > AB-539-J10 > RBG-13-51-36. The sequence continues at coordinate 8,039 of JACUUR010000012.1, forward strand.
GGTCGCCGTGGGAAGTAACTGGGAGGGGCAGTGCAACGTGGGTGACTGGACGAGCATCGTGCAGGTCTCAGCAGGCTGGTATCACACCGTGGGGCTCAAGTCCGACGGCACTGTGGTCGCCGTGGGAGAGAACGACGACGGGCAGTGCGATGTCGGCGGCTGGACGGACATCATCCAGGTCTCAGCAGGCTGGTATCACACCGTGGGGCTCAAGTCCGACGGCACCGTGGTCGCCGCGGGACCGCCGATCGGCTCAGACCAAGGCCAAGGCTTCGGCCAGTGCGATGTCGGAGGCTGGACGGACATCGTTCGGGTGGCCGCAGGCCACGATCAGACGGTGGGACTGAAGTCGGACGGCACAGTGGTCGCCACCGGAGGGAACTACTGGGGCCAGTGCAATGTCGGCGGCTGGACGGACATCGTGCAGATCGCCGCAGGCGCAGTGCTCACGGTGGGGCTCATGTCCGACGGCACCGTGGTCGCCGTGGGACACAACGAGTACGGCCAGTGCGATGTGGGAGACTGGACTGACATCATTCAGGTCGCCGCAGGCGGCACGCACACGGTGGGTCTTAAGTCCGACGGCACCGTGGTCGCCGCGGGACCGCCGACCGGCTCAGACCAGGGCTTCGGCCAGTGCGATGTCGGCAGCTGGAAGAACATCGTCCAGGTCTCAGCAGGCGGGTGGTACACGGTGGGGCTCAAAGCCGACGGCACCGCGATCGCCGTGGGACTTTGCGATGAGGGCCAGTGCGATGTCCAGGGCTGGAAACTCACTGCCTGAACGGACATTACTAGATCGTCGTAGGATGCTCGCACACGGTTGGTCTCAAGTCCGACGGCACCGTGGTCGCCGTGGGAGGCAACTAGCACGGACAGTGCAGTGTTGTCAACTAGACGGAAATCGTCCAGATCGCCGCAGGCGATTATCACACGGTGGGGCTCAAGTCCGACGGCACGGTGGTCACCGCCGGCCTCGAGGTCGAGCTTGCAAAGTGGAACCTGATCGAGGCGGTGCCGTAGTATGACCATGCTCGCAGAGAGACAGTCATCCTTGTGCTTGTTCAACGGTGATGAACTGATGATCGATTTAACTGGCATGCAACAGCACAGACGAAGCAAGTAAGCCATGCAAGAGAGCGAACAAATCGTAGCGACGCCCCGATTAGGGATCGCCAAGGGGATAGTTGCCATATTGCTGGGCATGGAGGGGAGCGGCATAGTATTTGCGATAGCGTTTGCAGTATTCTTCCTGGCTACTGATGATCGCTGGGGGGAGTTGACAAACCCCACGCCAGACCCATACTCAGCAGTCGCGCTGATGGTGATGGCTGTTTTGCCGCCGATTATCTTCGGTTTCTTCCTGTGGCGCGGTATCGTGGCTATCCGCAAGCGCAGGGTCAAAAGAGTCACCTATGTAAACTTTGGCCTGTGGGTAGTCTCTCTAGTGTCTCTTCCTCTCACTGTCGTCACTTTGATCTTATATATCTTTCTGGGCCCTGCCTGGCTGCTGTCCTGGTGGGGGCTTTGGGTAATAGTGGCTGCATACGGCGCAGCGATAGGGATAGGCGCCTACCTCGACACGAGAAAGATGCGGTCAAAAGCCTCGCCGTAAAGCTAAAACAGGCTGGAGCCGTCTGCATCCGGGCTGAGACCAGACCGAATACAAGGGAGAGAACAAGAGTAATGCGAAGAAATGAGAAAGGGCTAAAGGTAACCATGACATTCGGGATTACTGCTGCGCCTCCCCCAATCAGGGCGATGCTAGATCGCCCACTGGCGGGGTTACTCCGACAGCGCGGCGGGAACCGCGGCCTGTTGGCCGCCAAGAAGCTTGATTCATCCCGATATAAATGAAGTGTCACAGAGGAGGGAAAATGCAACGCAAAGTAACCGGACTTGCCTTGCTCATGGTCCTGTTATGTATGGTTTTGGGCAATGGCATTGTTTGCGCCCCGGGCGCCCCACAAACACGCTGCAGCTTGGCAATGGCCGTCGGAGTTGGAGGCATTATAGCAGCCGGGGACGGCACGGCTTCATCAAGAAGCAGCTGTTCAGTAACCAGCATGGCAGTTACGTGGTTCCATAATGAGGAAGTGATACAAGTTATGGCTATACCTGATGAAGGCTTTCAGTTTCTCAAGTGGCGTGGCGACGTGAGCACGATTGGCGATGTCAGTGCTGCCACAACCACCATCACTATGAGCGGCAACTAGACCATCGTGGCAACGTTCGCTAAGGAGATACGCGATTGGCATGACCTGAATGCTATGAGAGTTAGCAGCTGCGTCCACTATTATGTTCTCATGAACGACCTCGACTCGACTACTGCCGGTTATGAGGCACTGGCTGGTCCAAACGCCAATGGAGGAAAGGGCTGGGAACCCATTGGAACTGTTGCCACTGGGGTAGCTCCAATGCCATGGCAGTGGTATTACCCGTTCACTGGTACTCTGGATGGACAAGGGCATGAGGTAAGGGACCTTTTTATCGACCGCCCTGACGAGCCTTATGTAGGGCTTTTCGGTTATATGCGTGGCTCAGACGTCACAGATATCGGCGTGGTGAATGCCAGTGTGACCGGCCTGTATTGTGTTGGCAGTCTCGTGGGGTGAAATGAGGACGGCACTGTGAACGACTCCTATGCCGGCGGCACCGTGAACGGGAATCAGCTTCAAGAGAATCTGTTGGCAATCATGTGCTGGTCTGCTATAATCAGCGGCTTAAGAGACCATTCCGATTGAAACCATTGCCCGGCCGACCACAGAGACAGGTTCCACTCAGGCGCCTTTCACTACCGGACCGGAGAACAGCTGAGAGGGTGCGTTATGTCCGAGAAGATCACTGACAGCGTAGAAGCCATCGAGGTCGAAGCGGAAAGGATACTCCAGGAGGCGAGGAACAGGGCCAACCAGATTCTCCTTGAGGCCAAGGAGGAGTCGAAGAAGATGCTGTCGTCGCCGTTACCCCTGGATGCCGTACGAGCCGAGTGCGAGAGTATTGTGAGTAAGGCCAGAACAGACGCCGATCAAACCATCAAAGATTCCGACAAGAGGGCAGCTGAGACCGCCGCCAATGCTGAGAAGAAGCTGGAGGAGACTGTACAGCTCGTGGTCAAAATAGTCGCGGGCAAAAGCTGACATGCCACCTCTAATAGTCAATACATCTGAGCCCATGTCCAAGGTCAGGGTAGTGACTACCAGGGACTATTCCACCAAGACCCTCAAAACTCTGCATGCCGTCGGTGTGCTACATGTCGAGGAAAGCGAAGAACTGAAGCCTGTGGACAAGGCTGCCATCGAACAGGAACGCAGAGAAATCGGGGAACTGCTGACCGGCATAACGGACGCATTATCCTATTTGCCCAAGGGTGAAAAGGTAGCGTTGGGGGATGATATGGAGGTTGTCTATGCCAGACCTCTTGAGGAGATCTCCGGAGACGTCAAGTTGCTGTGCACCAAGCTTGGCCACATGCATCAAAAGGCCGCCAGACTGGACGAGGATGCCGGGTCGCTGAAGGAGCTAGGCAGGTACCTGGGCTCTCTCAACCGGCAGGTTGATGTCAGGCTACAGGACTTGAGCTTCTCCGGCAGCTATCTCTTCTCCAGGGTTTTTGTGTTCCCGAACGAGCTGTTTGAGACGTCATACTCCAAGCTCAAAGATTACCTGCTTGAGGGCGTGGTGGAGACGTCGGAGGATGAGACGGTCCTCTATGCCGTGGCCAAGGCGGAGAATCGGGAGACTGTAGAGTCGACTGTCAATGAGAGTGGAGGCAGGGTGCTGTCCATACCAGGGGAGGATTTAACCCTGAAGGAATTCTTCGGTGTAGCCGAGGACAGGATTCACAAGCTGGAGGAAGAATCGGCGAAGCTGCACTCCGAAGTCGAGCGCGAAACGAGGGAGAACCTCGAGAAGCTAGTCCTGTTCAGAGAGGCTCTGTCTGCCGAAGCCGAGAGGCTGGCGGTTCTGGCCAAGGCCAGCGAAGCAAAGTATGTCACGTTGATCGAGGGCTGGATTCCAGAGAGCGCGGTGGAGGACACGGTTGCCGGGCTTAAGGAGGACATAGGCTATGTGTTTGTCGATGCCAGGAATCCGGAGCCCGCAGAGGAGCCCCCTACCAAGATGAGAAACGCGGCCGCGGTTAGGCCGTTCGAGGTCATCGTGAACCTGTTCGGCACACCCAGGTACAAGGAGTGGGACCCGACCCCCATAACAGCATACTTCTTTGCCGTTTTCTTCGGCCTGATGCTGGGAGACGTAGTGTACGCCGCCCTGCTGATGCTGGTGGCCAATCGACTGCTCCGACGTCTCGTCGACGACCCTGAAACTGAGGGGTTCAGGCTGTTTCAGAGGATACTTTACATCAGCGCCGGACTTGCCATGGTTATCGGAGTACTCACAGGAAGCTATCTGGGGAACTTCTACGAGTTCTTCGGCATCGAGAGCATGGCACTGGCCGGAGCGATCCAGGCGCTATTGTCAGACCCCGTGTCGTTCATAGGCATCGCATTGGTCATAGGCCTGATTCACGTGAACATAGCCCATGTGCTGGCACTGGTGCGAGGACTGAAGGAGGGCCAGAAAGCCGTAGTCCCCAACAAGATCGGACTGTTCGTGCTTCAACTCTGCGCCATACCGCTGATTCTGCAACTCATATTGGGTGTCAGCATCCCTGTGCTGGCCGGTCAGACTATGCTGCTGCTGGGTGGAATTGCCCTGGGCCTGGTTCTGATCATCGTCTCATCGCTGATGGAGAGGGGGCCTTTCCTGGGAAGTATTTTCTGGTTGTTCGACGTGACAGGAATACTGGGCGACGTCATGTCATATGCCCGGCTGGCCGGCGTAGGCCTGGCCACATATTACCTGGCATACTGCTTTAACCTCATGGCCCGATTACTATATGACATGATGCCTGTAGGCGCCGTCCAGGCCATACTTGGCACGCTGATATTCGTAGCTATTCTGCTTGTCGGGCATGTTCTCAATCTGGCTCTGAGCAGCATAACCTGCTTCGTCCACTCCCTCAGACTGTGCTTCGTGGAATTCATGTTCAAGTTCTATGAAGGGGGTGGCAAGGCATACAGCCCGTTTCGCTTGAGGAGTCGACATGCACCCGTCAAGGTATAATACGGTCGGAAAATCTAACTACGGAGGTGTAAAATGCTAATCAGCCCCGAAGCCCTGGCAGTCATCGGTGGTGCGATAGCTCTGGCTGGAGGCTTGGCCGGCTCAGCCATAGGCATCGGTACCGCCGGCTCGGCCGGGGCAGCTACACTATCTGAGGAACCAGGACAGCTCAGAAACGTCATCCTGCTGGCATCGCTGCCGATGACACAGACCTTCTACGGCCTCATAACTCTGATTCTCATCCTCACGACAGTGATCGGTAACCTGGGTGAGGCGTCCAACGGAGGTGGCATGGGGTTCGCCGTATTGGGCATCGGCATCATCGTCGCCCTGGCTGAGGGTTTCTCCGGAGCCTTCCAGGGCTCCGTGTGCGCCTCGGGTATCTCGCTACTGCCCAAGACCAAGGGAAAGATCCTGACTAACTCCATGATGCTGGCAGTATTCGTCGAGTTGATAGGTGTGCTGGGACTGGTCTTCGCCATAATGGCGCTGGCCATGCTGGGACTCTTCTAAGGATCTGTAGGATATGGAAAGAATAGGTGAAGCCGTTGTCAGCAAGGTCAAACTTGACGCCCAGAGCATAGTCAGTGAGGCTGAAGAGAAGGCGCAGGAGGAGCTGGAGAAAGCCAAGAGACAGCGAGAGGCCAGGTTTGAGGAACAGCGAAGCAGAATGCTGGGAGAGGCAGGGGAGGAGGCCGCCAGGATTCTGGCCCAGGCGTCCATCAAGGCCCGACAGGCGTTGTCCGCGGCCAAGTCAGGCACCATCAGCAAGGTAGTTGACGGGACGCGGGAAGAACTGTCCGGGATGTCGACCGATGAGGGCTCCCTACTGGGCCTGGTCAGGGAGGCGGTAAGCGGTCTCAGTGTGGATAAGGCCAGGATCTACGTCTCTCCCAGAGATGTGAGCTCAGTCAAAGGGTCCGTGCAAGCGGACAAGGATCTGTCCGGCAGGATACTCGAGGTACGGGAATGCGATTGTCTGGGAGGAGTCATAGCCGAGGACGCTGAGGGCAAGCTGAGGATAGACAACACTTATGAGACCAGACTCGAGATGCTGCTGCCGAGATTGCTGCCCGAGATAGGCAAGAAGCTCTTTGAAGCTCCATAAGGAAGCGTTGTGCTCGGTCCGAAATACGCATTTATATCTGCATGCCTGAAGGGCGAGGAGCCCAGGACCATCACCTCCGAACACATAGGCAGGATGATGGCGGCGTCCGACCTTGAGGATGCCCTGGCTGCCATCAGGGAGACAGGTATAGGAAGCTATCTGGAGGAGTTACCCATCAAGACCTTTGATGACCTGGATGAACACCTGTGGCGTTACCTGGCCCAGCGCATACGATATGTAGAGTCATTCAAATTCCTGCCCGCCGATGTCTTGAAGCTATCCAGGGCATATGTTGTGAAGTACGACGTAGTCAACATCAAAGCTGCACTCCAGCGTGTGGCCGGCTCTGAAAAGGCCGTCATGATACCGGTCGGCATCATCTCTGCCAACGGCCTGCTGGACGAGCTTGCTAACGCTGAGAGTGTGGACGACATCATCCGACTGCTGATCCAGTGCAGGTTGAGCGATTATGTGCCCGCCCTGGAGCAGTACAAGACAGAGTCCAGCGCGAAGTCGAAGCTTCTGGCTGAGACCAGGCTAGATGATGAGTACTACAAGGGTATGCTGAACGTGGCCAGAGGCATCAAGGACGGCTCTGTATTCGCCAAGGCGCTGGGCCTGATGATAGATCTGACAAACCTGCAGATAGCTTGCAGAGCGATGATCGAAGGCATAGGGCCTGATGCGGCTGACTATGTTATCGCTGGCGGATACAGGATTGCAGAGAAGACTATCAGGGAGTTGCTGCCCCTGAAGGTCGGCGACATGCCCGAGAGGTTGGAGGATAGCCAGTATCGAGATATGGCCGGTGAAGTGTCCGCCGCCTACGAGAAGACCAAGAGCATCACCGCTGTAGATGAGATCATCGACAAGCACAGGTTCAGAATGCTCAGGGAGATGCTGTCTCCGCGAATTCTGTCACCGCTGGTGATGGCCTGGTACCTGACCATCAAGGAGATTGAGGTGCGGAACCTGCGGCTGGTACTGAAGACAATAATCGACGGCGGTGCCGTTCAGGAGATAGAGAACTCCCTGGTGACGTGACATGACCTCTATCAAACACATGGATATCGGTGTAATAGGAGACGAGGAACTCGTCAACGCCCTGCGTCTGGCCGGCATCAGCAAGCATTACATGATGGATGAGAGCCATGACCTCGCTGACAGTGTGAGGAAGGCACTAACCGAGTTGCTCGCCGATCCTGATGTCGGCATAGTGATTATATTGGAGAACTACGCGCAGCGTGTTCAGGACCTGGTAGACCAGGTCAGGAAAAGGAAGGGAGTGACTCCTGTGATTGTGGAGGTCCCGTCGAAATCCGGCACGATGTACCCCAACGTCAGGGACTACTACCGGACGCGTATCAGGCAGTCCATAGGATTTGAAGTAGAACTCTGAGACCATGCAGCATCATGTCCTGGCTCATTCGACAAGCTCAGGACATGCTCTGCCTAACGACAGGAGGATATAGATATGGGCAAGATATGGAGAGTTTCAGGCCCCCTGGTTATCGCCGATGAGATGAAAGGCTCCCAGGTCTATGAGGTTGTGGAGATAGGGGCAGAAGGCCTGGTCGGTGAGATCGTTGGGCTGGAAGGAAACCGGGCCGTAATCCAGGCACACGAGGATACTCTGGGACTGAGGGTCGGCGAGGTGGTGAGAGGAACGGGAAGAGTGTTAAGTGCAGAGCTGGGGCCCGGTCTCGTGGGCTCCATCTACGATGGTCTGCAGAAGTCTTTGCTGGCCATGGGGGAGAACATGGGCCCTTTCATAAAGCGTGGCGCCAAGGCTGCAGCTCTGCCCCGCGATAAGAAGTGGCAGTTCACACCCCAGGTCAAGGTCGGCGATACGGTTAGCCAGGGCGACATAATAGGCGTGGTGCCGGAGACAGCCCTGATAGAACACAGGATAATGGTGCCGGCAGGCATCAAGGGCACTATCAAGGAGATACGCCAGGGCGACTACACTGTCGAGGAGCCAATAGCCTGGATAAGCCAGAATGGAGATGTAAAGGAACTAACGCTTATGCAGGAGTGGCCGGTCAGGAAGCCCAGGGCCTACAAACAGAGGTTCGATCCTTCAGGCCTGCTAACTACCGGCATGCGCATCCTGGACTACATGTTCCCCCTGGCCCTTGGCGGCAAGGCTTCGATCCCGGGAGGCTTCGGCACCGGCAAGACCGTGGCCCTGCAGCAGCTGGCCAGATGGGCCCAGACCCACCTGAACATCTACGTCGGCTGCGGCGAAAGGGGTAACGAGATGGCCGATGTGCTCTCTAGCTTTAGGGAACTCAAGGACCCCAACACGGGAAGGCTGTTGCAGGAGAAGGAGATCTTCATCGCTAACACCTCCAATATGCCGGTTGTGGCCAGGGAGTCAAGCATTTTCGTGGGCATTACCATGGCCGAGTACTTCCGGGACATGGGTTACGACGTTTTGGTGGTGGCCGACTCGACCTCCAGATGGGCTGAGGCCATGAGAGAGATGAGCGGAAGACTGGAGGAGATGCCCGGGGAGGAAGGCTTCCCATCTTACATGGGCTCTCGCCTTTCGTCCTTCTATGAAAGAGCAGGCATGGTTGAATGCGTGGGCAGCCCGGTGAGAAAGGGCTCGGTGACGGTGGCCGGCGCTGTCAGCCCTCCCGGGGCAGACTTCAGCGAACCGGTAACGCAGAACACTCTCAGGATCATAGATGCCCTGTATGCCCTGGATGTCTCGCTGGCAAACAAGAGGCATTTCCCCACCATAAACTGGCTCACAAGCTATAGCCTGTACGTAGAGGCCGTCAAGGATTGGTGGAATGAACACGACCCGGGATGGGAGGATACCAGGGCCAGCGCCTTGAAAGCGTTGCAGCAGGAGGCCGAACTGGAGGAGATCGTGCGGCTGGTAGGGCCCGAAGCCCTGCCTGAAGGCGACAAACTGTTGCTGCTTGTCACCAGGATGATACGCGAGGACTTTCTCCAGCAGAGCGCCTATCACGAAGTGGACACCTACTGCGTACCGGCAAAGGCCGGCCTGATGCTCAAGACCATAATGAAGTTCTACGAGCTGGCTCAAGAGGCGCTGAGTTCGGGCGCAGGCATCGAGAGCATCCGTTCGTCTCCCATTGTATACCGAATATCCAGGATGAAAGATATACCCAACGAAGGCTTTGAACAGAGAGCCAGCGAGTTGTGGACGGAGATGGAGCAGGGCCTGGTAACTGACAAACGCAGTTCCTGAGAAAAGGAGGACTTATATGGACTTCTCCTCACTTTATGTAAAGGAAGGAAGAGCTATCAGCAAGGCCAAAGGAGCTTTGCTGGTAGCCGAAAGCATACCGGGAATACAGTTCAACGAGATAGTTGATGTTCAGCTCGGCAGTGGCGAGATCAGGAGCGGACAGGCAATAGACATCAGCGAGGAAGCAACCATAGTAGAGGTGTTCGGCGGCGTCAGTGAAGTGGACCTGATCGGAAGCAAGATAAGGTGTAAGGGTGAGACTCTAAAGCTGCCTGTGTCCATCGATATCCTGGGCAGGATCTTCAACGGCATAGGAACCCCTATAGACGGAGGGCCAGCGCTGATTCCCGAGGCTTACCTTGATATTAACGGTGAACCCGTGAACCCGGCACTGCGCCAGCCTCCGGCTGAGTTCATTGAGACAGGCATGTCGCCAATAGACGGGCTGAACGCATTGGTTAGAGGGCAGAAGCTGCCCATCTTCAGCGGCTCAGGCCTGCCTCATAACCGGATTGTCGCTCAGATAATCAGACAGGCAACCGTCAAGGGCACCGAGGAAAGGTTCGCCCTGGTCTTCGCCGCCATCGGTATCAGCTACGATGATGCCTCGTTCTTCATGAGGAACCTTGAGAGGACGGGTGCGCTGGAGAGAACCGTGGCTTTCATCAACACCGCCTCGGACCCGGTCATCGAGCGAATATCAACTCCCAGGCTGGCTCTAACCGCAGCCGAGTATCTGGCCTGGCAACAGGACATGCATGTGCTGGTCATACTCACCGACATGACCAACTACTGCGAAGCGCTGCGGGAACTCTCCTCCATGCGTGAGGAGATACCGTCAAGAAGAGGCTATCCCGGGTACATGTACACCGATCTGGCCACTATGTATGAGCGGGCAGGCAGGATTTTCGATAAGGAAGGCTCGGTCACCATCATGCCCATTCTGACCATGCCGGACGATGACATAACTCATCCCATACCCGATTTGACCGGTTACATAACCGAGGGGCAGATCGTCCTATCGCGAAACCTGGAAAGGAAGGGGATATACCCGCCCATAGATGTGTTCCTGTCGCTCTCCCGGATGATGAAGGAAGGGATCGGGCCGGGCAAGACCAGAGAGGATCACAACAATGTCTTCATGCAGTCCTATGCCGCCTACGCCGAGGGGTGTTACCTGAGGGAGATATCCACCATTATCGGTGCTGAGGCGCTGGCTGACAGAGACAGGGTCTACCTGGCCAATGCAGAGGAATTCGAGAGGAAGTTCATCGCTCAGGGCGAGCATGAGAAACGGACCATAGAGGACACCCTGGATATAGCCTGGGGGCTGTTCTCAGCCCTGCCTGAGGAAGACCTGAAGCTGATCAAGGAGGAGTTCATTAAGAAGTACCTTCCCAAGCATCGCAACCAGGAGTAGGTGCAAGCGCAATGCCGCAATTAGTAAAGGTCAGACCCACCAAGATCGAGCTTGTCAAACTGAAACGCAGGCTCTCGCTGGCCCAAAGGGTACAGAAGATCGTCAAGGACAGGCTCTCCATACTGACCATGGAGTTTCTGCAGACAGCCAGGGACACGGCGGAGGCCAAGAAAAGGCTGCTCGACGAGTTCTCCAAACTCTACAAGGCGCTCTCGATCGCCGCGGGCTATCACGGTTATATGGCGCTTGAGAAAGAACTGGTGTCTACCGAGGCTGACCTGAAGATTGCGGCTGGCGCAAGGAACGTCGCAGGCGTGCGCATCCCCTCGCTTGAACTCATGGAGCATAGGAGGAAGATGAGAGGATACAGCCTGACCGATACCTCCTCGTGGGTGGATCGTACGGCCGAGTTGGCGGAGGAGTCACTGCGGGCCATTGCCGAACTGGCCGAGCTTCAGAGGAGTTTCGAATTGCTGGCCGCCGAGATAAACAGGACAAAGAGGATAAGCAATGCCCTTGAGTACATAGTGATCCCGGGCTTGCAGGTGACGATAAACTACCTGAACATGAAGTTTGAGGAAAGGGATAGAGAGGAAAAGGCGCGCTTGAAACGCGTAAAGGTCCTGGTTGCTCGAGGATAGACATATGCCAAAGTCACTGCAGGATGAAGGCGCCGCAGCACAAACGGAGCGATCCCTCTATGAAGCAGCGCTTCAGAACTGCCTGGCGGGCGAACTCAGAATCGTCAATGCGGGACTGCCGCAGAGTCAACAACGGCTCGCACACCTGCTAAGACAGGAACACCCTCATGTGCTCTGTAACGACGGCAGCACACACGTTTTCAAGAGGAGAGAACTCGAGTATCTGGCCAGCATGCTGGGCGCTGAGGAACAAGAAGCATTGCAGTTGCCCATGCTCATAGAGCTGGGAGGAGGTCAGGCTGAGGCTGCCGTGATATGCCAGGCAGGCACGGAGCAGAGGGTTGTGTCGCAGGCACTCGGCATGAGCGTGGCCTGCGAACAGCGAAGAATCAGGCTGTACAAACCGCAGCTGGCATTGCTGAGGCGAAAGCTCAGAACGACGACCGTGTATCTATTCTCATCAAGGCTGGTTGCTTAAGTCGCCCGACCACTGTATAATTCACTATTCTATGTGTCGCCAGACCGCTGAGCTACATCCTTTGAGTCACCTGCTATTGACAAACACCCGCACTTAGGAGATAATCACCTTCTTACATGGTCAGGATCAGATTGCGCCGCATGGGCAGGAGAAACAGGCCGTTCTATCGAGTGGTGGTAGCCGATAGTCGCTCTCCCCGTGACGGCAAGTTCATTGAGACGATCGGCCACTACAATCCGTTGACCGATCCCGCCACTATCGAGATCAACGAAGAAAAGGCTCTGAAGTGGCTCAGGTGTGGAGCTCAGCCCTCAGACACGGTTCGCAGCTTGCTCGGCAGACTAGGCATTACCGACAAACCTGACACGGCCTCAGGCCAGAACTAACTACTAAGGAGGCGACATGAAAGACCTGGTGGAGTACATTGTCAAAGCAATCGTGGCAGAACCTGACGCGGTCAGCATCACCGAGGAGAACAGTGATGAAGGCCTGCTGATTAAACTGGAAGTCGCCCCCGATGACAAGGGAAGGGTCATCGGCAGGCAGGGCAGGGTGGCTCAAGCGATAAGAACGCTGCTGAGGGTAAAGGCAGCCAAGGAAGAGACCAGAGTCAGACTCGAGATAGTCTAGTCGTGGTCCAGAAGGACCCGATCTCCGGGGCTTACCCGTCCCTGGGTTATGACCCCAGCTTCGTTCGCACCTGCGGAAGGGGCTGGGCGTTTCTCTGAGCGCTACGTCCGCTCCCTCAAGTCGATCTTCGCCTTGGTCATCGCGCGGCTTCAAGAGCCGACAGGAAGGCTTTCTGATCAGCCCGTCACCCGGCTGCAAGCATGCTTTCGCCGGCACAGGTCATTTGAAGGGACTGAGTGACAGGATTATAATCAGGGTGCCATCATGACAATTCTGCTTAGGTTGCTGACCTTTGTCAGGAGATACTGGTGGCTGTTACTGCTGGCCTTCATCTGCATGATGGCAAGCACGGCCTTCGTTCTGATCATACCCCTGTTGATCAGCCGCTCGATTGACACTGTGCTCGGTGATGGGCAGACACGCGATCTCATCTGGCTGGCCATAGCTGTGGTTGCCGCCGGCGCCCTCAGGGGACTTTCTGCGTTCGGCAATAGCTACCTGTCCGAAGTGGTATCTCAGAGAACAGCTTACGACATCAGGAACGCTCTCTATGACAAACTGCAACGGCTCAGTTTCGCCTTTCACGACCAGGCCCAGACGGGAGAACTGATGTCACGGGGCACCTCCGACGTCGAAGCCATCCGCATGTTCTTCGGCAGAGGTCTGCTGGGTCTGCTCCAGATAGGCATCCTCTTCATTGCCATCTCTATCATACTGGTCCGCCTCAACTGGCCTCTGGCCCTGTTGACCATGGGTTTCCTGGCGGCAGTGGGCTGGCGGGCAGTGGTGGTGGCCAGGCTTCTGCGCCCCATCTGGCTGCACATTCAGCAGCTCATGGCAAAACTGGGGACGATCCTGGAGGAGAACCTCACCGGCGTCAGGACGGTCAGGTCTTTCGCGCACGAGCAGGAAGAGAGTCGCAAGTTCTCCCACCAGGCAGAGGTGCTTTACGACAAACACATGCTCGCCACTCGTAAGAGGGCCTTCAATATATCACTGATGGTGTTTCTGGTAACCATACCCATAGCCCTCATTCTGTGGTATGGCGGGCGAGAAGTGATAGCGGGAAATCTGACTCTGGGTGAGCTGACCCAGTTCGTCTTCTACCTGACCATGATGTCCATGCCGGTGCGCCGTCTGGGCTTCATCACCAATATAGTCACACGTACCATATCAGGCGGACAGCGCATTCTGGAGATCCTGGACACCGAATCAGCAGTCAAGGAGAAGCCCGGCGCCATCGAGTTGGACGGGGTTAACGCAGCAGTCAGTTTCGAGAACGTCACCTTCAGTTATGATTCGACTGCCCCCGTTCTTAAGAACGTCACCTTCAGCGTACAGCAGGGGGAACTGGTGGCCCTGGTGGGAAGCCTGGGCAGTGGTAAGAGCACTATCGCCCACCTCATTCCCCGGTTCTACGATGTATCCGGTGGCAGGATTACGATCGACGGCATTGACGTCCGCGATGTGACGCTGGATTCGCTGCGCAGGAACGTGGGCATAGTACAGCAGGACACCTTCCTGTTTTCAGCTACGATTCGAGACAATATCGCCTACGGCGCCGTAGACGCCGACATGGAACAGGTGGTGGCGGCGGCCAAAGCAGCCCAGCTTCACGATTTCGTCGCCAGCCTCTCCGCAGGCTATGAGACCTGGGTGGGAGAGCGGGGTGTCACACTCTCGGGTGGACAAAAACAGCGTCTGGCTATCGCCCGTACCCTGCTCATAAATCCCCGCATCCTCATCATGGACGACTCCACCTCGAGCGTAGATGCCGGTACTGAACACCTAATTCGTCGTGCCCTGGGTGAACTCATCAAAGGGCGCACTACCTTCATCATCACCCATCGCCTGCCCATCATCAGAAACGCCGATCTGATACTGGTTCTTGAGGAGGGTGAGGTGGTGGAGCGAGGTACCCACAACGACCTCATGGCCAGAGACGGGCTCTATCGACAGATATATGAGTCGCAGCTCTCAGTGGCGGACATCTCAGGAGAAGAAGGGCCTGAGGCCAACGACAACCAGGTCATGTAAAGGAGACGATAGCGAGATTGAGCGCACATCACGGTAGCGGACAGCATGGCGGAGGCCAACTCCCCAGCACCTTTGACGCAGATAAGGTGATGGGTAACGTGTACGACTCCGCAGTGGTCCGACGGCTTATCAAGTACCTGGGGCCGGTCAGATCAGACCTGGGCCTGGGCGCTGCGGGCATGGTCATGCGTTCCGTTTCCACTGTGGCTTTGCCCCTATTGGTAGGGATAGCCTTTGAACGCATACTTAGCGCCGTACAAACCGGCGATCTCAGCGGGCTGAATACCATAGTGCTCATCGTTCTTGGCGTCATAGTGCTGGGCTGGGGCGGTCGTTATCTTGAAGAGCTATTCCTAGGCTATGTGGGCCAGAAGATACTCTACCGGGTGCGCACGCAGATGTTTGACCACCTCCAACGGCTCTCACTCAGGTTCTTCGACCAGAACAAGGTGGGAAGGATCATGTCCCGCGTACAGAACGATGTGCAACAGATACAGGAACTCCTTGCCAGCGGTATGCTGAACGTCGTGTTCAGCGCCCTGACGCTGGTTGCCATAGCGGTCGTGATGCTTGTTATGAACACCCATCTGGCCCTGCTCACTCTTACCGTCGTGCCGGCACTGGCAGCGGTGACATTCATATGGCAGAGATACGCCCGTCAGGCCTTCATCAAGGTACGGCGCGCCATTGCCACAGTCAATGCTCAGCTTCAGGAAGGAATAGCCGGGGTGCGGGTAACCCAGAGCCTGACCCGGGAGGAAATCAACTCCGAGCAATTCGACAACGTAAACAGAGAGCATTACAGCGCCAACGTAAGGGCAGCCAGGCTGCAGGCGGTGATGTGGCCAATGGTCGAGATACTGACCGCCCTCGGCACAGCCCTGGTTATCTACTTCGGCGGGCGCCAGGTGCTGGCTGGGGAGATGACGGCCGGGATTCTGGTGGCCTTCATGCTCTATGTCCGGCGCTTCTTCGAGCCCGTACTGGAACTCGCCATGGAGTACGTGGAAATACAGCGAGCCATGGCCTCGGGAGCCCGCATCATCGAGTTGCTCGATGTAGAACCAGAAATAGCCGACGCACCCCAGGCGATCGAACTGCAGGCTCCAGCAAAGGAGATCAAGTTCAGGGGAGTTAGCTTCGGTTACACGCCGGGCCTTGAGGTGCTCCAGGACATAGCCCTGACAGTAGACCCGGGAGAGACTGTGGCCATAGTGGGGCGGACCGGGGCAGGCAAGAGCAGTCTGGCCAATCTGATAACCCGCTTCTACGAGGTGAACAGCGGCGAGGTGACCGTGGATGGCTACAACGTGAACTCGGTTACCCAGCAGTCATTGAGGCGTCAGATAGGTGTGGTCACCCAGGACCCCTTTCTCTTCTCCGGCAGCATAGAGGACAATATCAGGTACGGACGTCTTGAGGCCAGTCGCGAGGAGGTCATCGAGGCCGCCAAGAAGTCGCATGCCCACGATTTCATCGTGCGTCTTCAGCGCGGCTACGACACACAGGTGGGCGAGAGGGGCGAGAACCTCAGTGCCGGACAGCGCCAGCTTGTCTGCCTGGCCCGCGCCATCCTGGCTAATCCACCTATCCTGGTACTGGACGAGGCCACATCCAACGTCGATACCAATGCTGAGCGGCTGATGCAGAAATCTTTACGCCGCCTGATGAAGGGTCGTACCTGCCTGATTATCGCCCACAGGCTGTCCACCGTGACCCATGCCGACCGCATCGTAGTCCTGGAGCAGGGAAGGATCGTTGAGACGGGCACCCACCGGGAACTCCTGGCCAGGAAGGGGCTCTACCACCAGATGTTCGGTGCACTGAGTGCGCCCGACCTGAGTCTTTGACAATTCGCCTTGCTCAATCTAAAATGTGGCGGGAAACCGGGCGACGCTATCGTAGTCGGCTCAGACACAAAGGAGGGACGCATGGACTTTTCGCTTACCCAAGAACAGAAAGCTCGCAGACGGGAGTTCTACGACACCTGCAAGGAACTGGACAAACAGAAGCCGCCGAGCCTGGTCGGATTTGAGGCGATCTATGAGCTCGACGAGTGCTGGGAGTACAACCTGCATTGCGCCAAAGAGTTCGCAAACAGGGGATGGCTTGCCCTGGCCTGGCCACCTGAATACGGTGGCAGCGGAGACATGATGGACAGGGTCCTCTTCTCCGAGGCCCGTGGATACTACGGCATGCCCGGAGTAGACATTTTCGGCGTGCAGATGCTGGCCCCGACTCTGTTGCAGGCGGCCAGTGAAGAGATAAAGAGGGAATTCCTGCCCCCTATTGCCCGGGGGGAGACCATGTGGTGCGAGTTATGGAGCGAACCCAATGCCGGTTCAGATCTGGCCACCTTGAGTGCTACAGCAGTAAGACAGGGCGACGAGTACGTCATAAACGGTCAGAAGACCTGGAATACCGGCGCCCACCGCGCCGACTGGGGCTTTGGCGTGTTCAAGACCGACCCTTCTGCCCGGAAGCATCACAACATGACCTTCATCCTCCTGGATATGAAGACGCCCGGCATCACGGTGAGGCCCATTCCCTACCTGGACGGCAGTGCTCCCTATTGCGAGGTCTACTTCGACGATGCCCGTGTTCCGGCCAAGAACATAGTCGGCCAGGAACACGAAGGCTGGGCAGTTGTAAACCTGCTGGCTGGTTTCGAGAGATCCGGCATCAACGAAATCATGACCATGCTCCGCGGCTTGGAGGAACTGGTGGCATACTGCAACCAGACCAAGCGACACGGGCAGCCGCTGGCCAGGAATCCCCTTATCCGTAATCGACTGGCTGAGCTGGCCTGCGAACTCGAGGCAGCTCGTGCCCTGGCCTACCGTGTAGCTGACCTACAGAACAGAAACGAGATGTCGCTGATGGATGCCTCGGCCGGCAAGATCTTCTTCAGCGAACTCGGCGAACGCTTCGCCTTCGTCGCCACTGACATCCTCGGGCCGTACGGCCAGGTCAGGAGCTCCCGATGGGCGCCTCTGAACGGGATATGGGAGAAGATGTTCCACGAGCACTTCATAACCACCATATCCATGGGCACGAATGAGATACAGCGGAACATCATCGCATGGTACGGCTTGGGATTGCCCAGGATGAGATAAGCCAGGCTTCGATAAGGAGGAATCATGGATCTTAGGTTTACCGAAACACAGGAGATACTGAAGAAGGCGGCCCGAGATTTTCTTGCCACCGAATGTCCCAAGACATTGATACGAGAGCTCGAACAGGGCGAGATGGGGTATGCTCCCGAGGTGTGGAAGAAGATGGCTGAACTGGGGTGGATGGGGCTGATCATACCTGAGGAATATGACGGCATAGGTTACAGCTTTCAGGATCTTGCCGTTCTGCTGGAGGAGACAGGTAGGAACATCCTGCCCGGACCCCTGATACCCACTCTGACCGGTACCTTCGCTATACTGGAGGCAGGCACCGAGGAGCAGAAAAAGGAGCTGCTTCCCAGAGTGGCCCAGGGAGAACTCATTCTGACCACGGCCCTCCTGGAAGGCGACGGCGTATTCGATGCCTCCGGAATCGCCGTCAAGGCAACACCGCAGGGCGATGACTTCGTGATAAACGGCACCAAGCTGTTCGTCGAGATGGCCCACGTTGCGGACTACATCCTGTGTGTCGCACGAACCAAGGACGGGACGCTCCCGGAGAAGGGAATCACCATATTCCTTGTAGGCTCCGGCACTCCCGGAATGAGCTGGGAGGTAATACCCACCACCGCCGAGGATAAGCTATGCGAGGTACGGTTTGAGGACGTCAAGGTGCCCCGGAAGAACATCCTGGGCCAGGTGGATGAAGGCTGGCCCATTGTGGAACTGATGTTACGGAAGGGCGCCATCGCCAAGTGTGCCGAATCGGTCGGAGCCATACAGACCTGCGTGGAGATGACGGTGGCGTACGCCAAGGAAAGAGTGCAGTACGAGAGGCCCATAGGCGCCTTCCAGGCACTTCAACACAAGATGGCCGACATGTGGACGGCAATGGAGACCAGTCGTTATCTGGTCTATGAGGCAGCCTGGATGGAGTCGGAAGGGCTGCCCTGCGCCAAAGAAGCCTCCATGGCTAAGGCTTATGTCAATGAGGTCTACAAGAGTGTCAGTAAGTGGTCGGTGAGACTGCACGGGGCGATCGCTACCAGTGACGACCATGACATACCCCTCTACTACCGTAGAAGCAAGGCCTCCGACATAGCCTATGGCGGCACCGACTTCCACAGAGAGATAGTGGCCCAGAAGATCGGCCTGGTCTGAGTCTGGGGCTGGGTACTGAGGCACATGGTTTGCCGGCCATTCACCGGCGGGGCGCTCAGGCTCGTGTCGCCCGCCCCAGCTGCGATCCCGGCCCGCTCAAACCAGCATAAGACAGGTGCTAGGGCAACGATGCATCTGCGGGTGGACGTCGCCGTGCCGGTTTGTGGGAGCCGCTGCGCAGGGAAGCATATCTGTACAGGTTTGATAGGGCCTTGATTGAGGCACCCAGCGAGGGGTACACGGGGAACCGCTCTGTCTCGAGGGCCTTCTTGGCCAGGAAATGGTACCTCCTGTCCTCCTCGTCATCTGAATAGGCATCCAGTGCGACGCAGGTCATCACCGTTCTGCCCATCTCATCTCGAGCGTATCTGCACCCTTGTACCATGACCTCAATAAGCTCTCCCAGGTAGTCTTCAACTGCTGCTCCCAGAGCACGGCGCAGGTAACCTACCTCGTCGAAGTGCAGCACTATTGAGTGAATATTCTCGTCGTGAGACAGGACTCTGATGGCATCGGCCAGAGTTCCTCTGGTTCCCGGCGTGTTGAAGTATATCGGCCAGGCGTCCAGGGGATTAGCTATGCTTGTTCCCGCCAGCGGGACCATCTTGCGCAGCTCAGATATAGTCTCCTTCCCAAATGGAGGCACTTCCAGTCCCGCCTTTATGCATAGGTCGGTTTCAAGCACGCTGAAACCGCCGGAGTTGGTGATAATGGCAGTTCCCTTCCCGGAGGGTAGTCTGGCACAGGACAATGCCAGAGCGGCATCAAGCAGTTCGTCGAAATCCTCCACCTGGATTACACCGGCCTGTTTGAACAGCGAACTCCATATCTCAGGCGCACCGGCCAACGAGCCAGTGTGAGAAGAGGCTGCCCGGCGGCCGTGATCGGTTACTCCTCCCTTCAGCGCCAGCACTGGCTTCAGCTTCGCAGCTTCAGTCATCGCTGCTCTGAGACGATTGCCGTTCCTGGTGCCTTCCATATACAAAGCCACTACCTCAGTATCGGGGTCATGCGCCAGATACTCCAGGAAGTCGGGACAGTCCAGATCTATGGCGTTCCCGTAGCTGACGACCTTGCTGAACTTCACGTTCCTGAGCTTGCCGACCGACAGAAACTGCTCGGCAAAGGTGCCGCTCTGTGACACCACCCCCACAGGGCCTGCCTCCGTCGAGGCATCAGGAATAAAGGTAAGTCCCGACCTGGGACAGCAGACCCCCATGCAGTTCGGGCCGATCAGTCTCACCTTGCCCCTGGCCATCTCCCTCACCTCTTCCTCAAGGGCTCTTCTCTCTTCCAGCCCGGTCTCACTGAAACCGGCCGTGAAGATATGGACGGCCTCCGCCCCCTTCTGGATGCATTCGCCCAGCACTTCCGGAACGTGTAAGGCCGGCACTGCTATAACGACGTAGTCAATATCACCTTCGATATCAAGAATGCTGGCATAGCATCTTCTCCCATGGATCTCCCTGCGCTTGGGATTGACCAGGAACACCCTGTCTCTGATCTTAGTGCTCAGCAGAGCTTGTGAGAAACCATCATAGTCGGAAGCTCCTATCACAGCCACCGCACCGGGGTTGAACACGCACTCCAATGCTCGCACTTTGTCCGACTTCAACACAGGCCTCCTGACGACACTATTAACCGAAGAAAGCTCGGATCAGACCGGGATGGGGTTGCAGCAAAGACAGAATAGGCAAATACTTGGCTTTCAAGATCGACCCATAAGTTAACACACATTCGCTCCTCCATCAAGTGCAGACGTACTCAGGAACTCGTCCCCGGTGAGATCTAACTGGACGCGGTGTGACACGGCCGGCCCGTGCCCAGTCTAAGTAACCGATCGCTGTATTCAGAGCGGCACCTCAGAGCAGAGCAGGGGGCCACGCAGGTCGAGCCAGGGCAAACCCCAGTCCTTGGTTACTGTAACATTTTGGTAGGTTGGGGTTGAAAAGAGAGGAGAGACCCCGCAGA
>JACUUR010000013.1 GCA_014859205.1 Dehalococcoidia bacterium
TGTTCATGTACCTGAGGCGTTGCGGACAGAGCAAGGCCAGAAGAGATGGGATCTATTGGGAACTGGTAGAGTCCTACCGGACAGAACGGGGGCCTCGCCAGAGGGTGGTTGCCTATCTGGGGGATGTGAGTGAAAGAAGGCGCCTTAGTATAGAGCAGGCAGCCAGGGGCGCAACCGGGTCCTGGCAGAGCCGTCTCTTTGATGAGGAAGGTGAGCCGGAATGGGTGGAAGTGGACAGCAAGCTGTAAAAGACCGTGAACTTTGACCTAGGAAGAGGTGTTTTAACCACCAACATTGACCCACCAGTCAACCGCGATCTTTGACCCACCCGGGGAACGAATCAGTACCATTGTCGCAAGATTATTGGAACGGAGGGGCAATGGCATACAGGGAGGTTTTCCGAGTGGAGATTTGAGAGGTAATCAGGCAATGGCAAGCTGGACGTGGCATTCGTGAGATGCCACGGTCAACGGGTCCTTCCCGCAATACGATTCGCAAGTACATTCTGGCCACGGGAACTGCAGCAGGTGATGGTTGTTGATGGTTGGCCACACAAGTGGGGGTGAAGCGCCTGTATTCGCTTTTCGGAGAGAAACCTCCATGTCTGCCTCTGAGAAGCGCTGAAATGCCTTCTTGCCGTATCTCTCGTCCAGCCTTCGTGTGTAGGCCTGCAACGCCTTGAGGGCCGCCGCGCCGCCGATCTTCTCCTCAAACGACATCTTCATCACCCAGCCCTTCTTGCGCAGGTAGCCCGCCGGCGTCGTGGCATCTTCCTCGCGGGCGCCGTGCGACGGCACCCGCCGACAACGGATCCCGAACCCTGACAGGGCCTTGAAGACCACCTCTTCTACCAGGGTCCAGCCAGCCAGAGCCTTCTCGCTGCCCCGGTTGGCCAGATAAGTCCCAGCATCAACCACGAGATGGGTAGGCCTGTCTTCCTCGAGCTTGCCGTAGCGTCCCAGTATCCACAAGAACCTCAGGACATGAGCCCTTCTGCGTTGGAGCCTGTTCTGCTGGGCAAAAGTGTCGGTATCGCTGAGCCCCAGTGGAGAACCAATCATGGCCGACAACAGACTGTGGAGCATTCCGAAGGACGCGGTCTCCTGCCGTGAGAATGGCAGGCCTTCAGGAAAGGCAGCGATTCTCGTCTCAGACGCCGAGACGCCCGCGGGGTCAACGATCCGCTCAGGCTTGAGCGAAGCACGAATGGCCTGTAACCTCGCTAACCCCTCAAAGGGCTCCACAAACGTATGGTAGTCCCCCTCAGAGATCGGCCCGCCGACTCTGGACTCTATCCGCTCGCGGGTCCAAGCTGCCGTTCCCTTCAGCGTATCGCAGGGAAACAGAGAGCAGTAAGCGCAGTTCGTCACGCCGGTCCTATCCACACACCTGCGTACTAGGCACTTTCTGTCCGGTAGGGGCGAGCCTTTGGGGATCTCAGAGTCAGGAGTCTGACACGTTACGCATGCCGTCCTGGTGGGCATACCGCCCAGAATCTTCTTGACATCAGCCCTGTAGCGCTCGAATTCTACATCAGTCATGGGGGCCCTTGCGGGGGTATGGTCCCCAGGGGCAACCACCGCAGTCTATGCCGCATTTGGCAACCAGTTCTGACATATCTGCAACCTCCCTATGTAGAGTATGGGCTGCTCGATTCTGGCTTTCCAGTCGATTCTGGGCATCTTGGAAGCCTTTCACCTCCAGGCTTCTGTAGTGCGACCCTTTGGGGTCGTGCAGCACGAGGCTAAAGCCTCGCACTACATTTCTGAACAGCCTCTAGAGTTGATAGACGCGCGAGAAGGATGCCCTATCCGATAATCGATTATACCATGAGACTGCAGGGTGAAAACGTCTCATCGAGGCCGGCGAGACCTGTCCGGCATGAGGCCGCACATAATGCCAGGCCCAGGAGCGTAAGTATAGTATCTGAGAGGCGGTAGTCTAAGGAAGGCCTATCTAGACCTCATCCGAGCTGAAGCTCTTGATCTCTTCGTAGCTGAAGACGGGGCCGTCCCGGCAGACGTAGATCTCGCCGATATTGCAGCGCCCGCACTTGCCTATTCCGCACTTCATCCTCTTCTCGAGAGTGGTTATCATCTGCGCAGGAGTGAAGCCGAGCTTCTCCAGTACAGGGAAAGTGAAACGTATCATGATGGGCGGACCGCAGACGATGGCCACAGCGTTCTTGGCCGAAGGCGCCACCTTCTCCGTGACCGCAGGCACAAAGCCCACGTTGCCTGTCCAGTCGGGCGCCTCCCGGTCCACCGTGGTGGTCATATTCACCGAGCTATCTTTCTCCCAGGCCTCCAGATCGTACTTGAAGCACAGGTCTCGAGGGGTGCGCGCCCCATAGATTATGTCTACTTTGCCGTACTTAGCGCGGTTGTCGAGCACGTTCCAGATGAGAGAACGCAGCGGGGCCAGGCCGATGCCTCCTGCGACAAAGACCAGGTCCTTGCCGGCCATGTAGTCCAGCGGGAAGCTGTTGCCGAACGGCCCGCGAAAGCCTATCTCGGCCCCCACACCCAGCCGGTGCAGTGCGTTGGTAACCTTGCCAACGCGCGCAACCGCACATTCCAGGTGGTCCATCCGCGTGGGACTTGACGAAACACAGAAGGTGGCCTCCCCGACGCCCAGTATCGAGTACTCGCCGAACTGGCCCGACTCGAAGGTGAACTCCTTCCGCAACTTCTCATCTTTGAAGTTGAAGTGGAAGGTCTTGACCGTAGGCGTCTCGTTGATTATCTTCTCTATCACGGCGATGTGGGGAAGGTAAGCATTGCCCTCCGCCAGGTATCTCTTCCGGTGGCTGATATCGGCGATGGTCATGATGGCTTCTGCTTCTCCTCTGTCCTGGCTGCGCTCCCGGCAGGCAAGTTGTTCAGTGTCTCCGTGATATCCCAGTTCACGGGACACTGCCGGATACAGCGGCCGCAGCCGGTACAGCCGATGATCCCGAATAGCTCAGGGTAGAACGAATACTTATGGTATACCTTCTGGCGCACCCGCCGCCATTTCTCCTCCCGGGGATTCTCGGCCGGCATCCTGGTATATACCGCGAAGCTACAACAGTCCCAGTTGCGGTACCGCGCCCCGCTCCCATCTTTCAACATCTCATCATTGATGTCGAAGCAATAGCAGGTAGGACACAAGAAGGTGCAGATCCCACAACTGACACACTTGGCGGCGATCTCCTCCCAGAAACTCTTGTCATCGAATGCCGCAGGTAGCCGTTTGGCGATCTCATCGGTATCGATCTCTTTGCTCAGCATCGCTCTGGCGGACGCCTTCACCTCCCCGGCCTTCTTCTCATCAGCCGGGGTTGCCTCGACGACGTCCTTGGCACCGGCCACTGCTTCCTTGCCCCTATCGGTGATTTCCTCAATGACAAAACTATCGCCGATATCGGTCAGCATGATATCGACGTCTGTCGCATCTGCAGGGCCGAAACCCAGCGAGGTGCAGAAACAATTGTCATAGGGAGCCGCACAGGCCATACCGACCAGCACGGTGTTCTGCCGCCGGCTAAGATAGTACTTGTCCTCATAGGCATCCCTGAACACCATGTCGATTATGGCTATGGCCCTGGCATCACAAGGATGTATGCCGAATATGAGCTGCCTGGGAGCGTCCTCATCAGCCGGCTCCAGCACATAGCCATCCTCCTCCTTGCGAAAGCCGAACATCTTCTCGATGTTGGGCAGGAAATTCGCCTTGGGAGGAACGACCGTATTGCGATTGCGGTCAAGGAAGGCCAGGTCCTGTCCATCCCAGACCGCCATCTGTGAGGAGCCGCTGGCTTTGGAGGGCACGAACACGCTGAAATCCTTCTGCCACTTCTCAAGCAGTCCTCTTACACTCTGTTTCTTGATCTTCTTCATAATGCTCTACCGAATCAAGTCCTCGGCTTCTTCAGGCTGATACGCTGCCATCAACGGAGGAGCGTCCTTATCCATGCCTGCCCTGTACTCGAACAGCTCCTCCACAATGTCCTCCATCTTGCCGGTAAGGATTCCCAGCGGGATATTGACGGGACAGGCGCGCTCACACTCGCCGCAATCGGTACATCTTCCCGCAACATGCATCATCCTTACCGCCTGGAAGATGAGGTTGTCCTGCCATCTGGGCAGCGGTGATATCCATTGTGGCTCGGTTTCCTCAACGAAGCAGCGGTCGCAGAAGCAGACCGGGCATATCTGGCGACAGGCATAACAGCGAATACAGCGGGAGAACTCGTTCTTCCAGAACTCCCAGCGCTCCGCCGGGCTCATCGCCTCCATATCCTTGATCCGTTTGCGGATGAGTTCCTTGTCGGCGGCGACGGGCTTCATCTCTCCGATGACCAGGTCGAATTCCCGGAAACCGCCGGCGTCACAACCAAGACAGGAATCGGCCAGAACCTCCTGGGCCGTAAACTCCTTGGCGCCTCCCGCAGAGGCTATGGTCACCTTGTCTCCCTGCCAGCTAATATCATCGATCTCATCCCGGTCCAGGCCGGTCAGTTTTTCCACCTTGCCCAGGTCGATGATGCCGCTGCAGGGAACCCCGATGATGTAGACGTTCTCGCGGGGTATTTGCTTGTTCTGGACCAGGCTGATGATAGAGCGGGCGTCGCATTCCTTGGCCACGATGGCGACCTTGCCGCTTACATCGGGCAGGAAAACGCTGAGGTTATTGTGGATGAAGGGGTTGATAATCAGCCGGTCAACGTCAGCTTTGTCGCTGATTATCAACGGAGTGGCAGCGAACCTAAGGCTGCCGGCCCCATAGCCAATAACACGGTCGACCTTTCCCTTCTCGAGAAGGTTTCGGACTTCCTCACGTAACTTGTTTTCCAGCTCTTTAGTCATTGAACATTCGATTCGGGCTCAGCTGCCTGAGGTTATCGGTGACTTCGCCGACCAGCTCGGCGAACCTGCTCCCCTCTGACGCGGAGCACCAGCCGACCTGTATGCGCTCGGGCTCCACGCCCATATACTCCAGGAATTTCTTGGCGATGGCCATTCGACGACGGGCCCGATAGTTGCCGGTCAGATAGTGGCAGTCACCCGGATGGCAACCCAGCACCAGCACCCCGTCCGCACCGACGCTAAGCGCCTTGAGGACAAAGGAGGGGTTCACCCTGCCGCTACACATCACCCTGATTATCCTTATGTTGGGGGGGTACTGCATTCTGGAGGTGCCGGCCAGATCAGCACCGGCATAGGAACACCAGTTGCAGCAGAAGGCAACTATCTTTGGCTCAAAACTGTCCATCTATGATCCGGGCAAATAGAAAGGGTGGCTGCAAAACCACCCTTGCTTGCCAGTCTGATAACATATCCTCGCTATCATAGCACGCACGTGCAGAAGAGACAAATCCTCTGCCCGTGATTCTAGCAGGGTTTTCATGCTTTGGCAACTTGAATCACCGTATATCAGCGTCACCCGGAGCCCTTGAGCCAGGCATCGATGTCGATAGCTGCCCGCCGCGCTGCTCCCATGGCACTGATCACCGTAGCAGCCCCGGTGGCCATATCTCCTCCACACCAGACCCTATCCTTGCTCGTCCTGCCGGTGGCCTCATCGGTGAGAACCGTGCCCCACCTGGTCAGCTCGAGCCCCTTCGTTGACAAAGGAATAATGGGGTTGGGCCTGGTGCCTAAGGCGGGGATGGCAGTATCTATCTCAATGGTGAACTCAGAGCCCGGCTTGCGAACGGGGCGCCGACGGCCACTCTCATCAGGCTCACCCAGTTCCGTTTCATATAGCTCCACCGCCCTGACCCTACCCTGCTCGTCGCCCACGAGCCTGATTGGATTGGTCTGGAGCCTGAAGATGATGCCTTCCTCTTCGGCGTTCTCCCTCTCTTCAAGCCTGGCAGGCATCTCCGTCAGCGAACGTCGATAGATGATATACACCTCATCGGCGCCCAATCTCAAGGCACACCTGGAGGCATCCATGGCCACGTTGCCGGCGCCGAAGACAGCCACCCTCCTGCCCACCTGTATTGGAGTATCATATTCGGGAAAGAGGTAGGCCTTCATCAGATTCGTCCGGGTAAGAAACTCGTTGGCCGAATACACGCCACTCAGGTTCTCCCCGGGTATATCCAGGAACATGGGGGCTCCGGCCCCGGGTGACAGGAATACCGCATCGAAGCCCTGCTCCAGAAGCTCATCCACAGTAGCTATCTTGCCGATGACATGGTTGAGCCTGATCTCGACCCCGAGCGATTTCACATAGTCAACCTCGCCCTGGACGATGGTCTTGGGCAGTCTAAACTCGGGGATCCCATACATCAGAACGCCGCCGGCGACATGAAGCGCCTCAAACAGAGTAACCCCATATCCCAGCTTGGCCAGGTCGGAAGCACAGGTCAGCCCTGCCGGGCCCGAACCAACCACCGCCACCCTCCTGCCGTTCCGCCTTGCCTCCTGGCCGCCCCGTTCAACGGCTTCAGGATGGGCTATTTCCCAATCAGCCACATAGCGCTCCAGCCTGCCAATAGCTATGGGGGCGCCTTTCTTGATCAGGTTACAGGTCAGTTCGCACTGTGTTTCCTGCGGGCAAACACGGCCGCAGATGCCGGGAAGGCTGTTCTTGCTCTTGAGTATTCTGACCGCCCCGGGCATATCTCCGTCTTTCATCGCCCTGATGAACCCGGGAATGTCCACATTGACCGGGCAACCATCCTTGCAGCCGGGTTTCTTGCAGTCGATGCAGCGACCGGCTTCCTGGAGAGCCTGCTCTTCCCTGTAGCCCAGGGCTACTTCGTCGAAATTCGTGGCCCTCTCTTCTGGAGCCTGCTTGGGTATCGGCACCCGCTCTAGATTCAGCTTCGGCTTGTCGTTCATCTTCACACCGCTGAGCTCCGCTCAGGTAGCCCGGCCAATCCTGCTATCTTACGCAGGTTGTCGGGCTGCCAGAGGTCATAAGCCTGTGCCTCCTCTCTCAGGTAGGCCCGTTTGCGCTTGATAAGCACTTCCCAGTCCACCGAGTGGCCATCGAACTCGGGCCCGTCAACACAGGTGAACTGGGTCTCGCCGCCCACAGAAACACGGCAGCAGCCACACATGCCCGTGCCATCAACCATTACCGGCGTGAGGGCGACAGTGGTCTTGACGCCGAACGGCCTGGTGGCCCTGGAGCACTCCATCATCATGAACACACGGCCATAGGCGAACACCCTGTCCAACTTGTGCCCCGATTTCAGGTGCTCTGTGATGAACTCGCTGGCGCGTCTGTGTTTCCCGCGGCAGCCGTCCCCTGAAGCGATATGGGTCTCATCGCTCACTTCCTTCAGTCTATCCTCCCAGAACAGAAAGCCCTCGTCTCTGGCCTCCATCACTGAAATGACCCTGTTGCCCCTCTCCCTGAGAGCCTTTGCCAGGGGTATAGCCGGGCCCACGCCAAACGTGCTACAGGCGCACAGGACGTTGCCGTAGGACTCAATCTCGGTAGCCTTGCCCAGAGGACCTACGATGTCCATGATGCAGTCTCCCTCACTCAGGGAGGCGAGCTTCATGGTGCTCCTGCCCATAATCAGGAAGATAACGTCCAGCGTCCCTGCCTTCTCATCCCAACCGGCTAGCGATAGCGGGAACCTCTCACCAACCTCATCTACCCGCATGATCACGAACTGCCCCGGTTGGGCTTTGCGGGCGATCTCGGGAGCTTCAGCCTGAAGGTAGATCGTGTTGGGGACCAGGAGTTCCTTCTTAACTATTCTGTACATTCCAGCCTCCGCTACTCTCCTTCATGAGCACAGGACGAGCACATGAGCAGAGTGTTCAGCAGCATCGCACCCTTGATGCCATCATTCCTGTGCCGGCCGAATCGTCTCTCCGCTTATGGCTTCACTCCAGTCCTCGACATCGCAGGATACCTGCGGAGGCGAACTTCCTCAGGCCCCCCTGCCCTGGACTGAAATGGATCGCAACCCCCCACGAACATGCCCACAGGGCCGCAGATGCCGGGGTTTGATGCAGACCAAAAAGACCCCTGCCCGCCTGTTCTGGACATCCTGCCATCGGCATCAAGCGTCCACTCTCCTAGCCAAACAGGGCCTCGACCTGAGCCAGGATCTGCTCATCGCTGAAGTGATGCATGGTGATAGCCCCTGGCGGGCAGGCGGCAGCGCAGGTGCCACAGCCTTTACAGACTGCTTCATTGACATGGGAGACCAGTCTGTCGCCCTTGGTCTGAAGCTCGATAGCCTGAAAGGGACACAGGAGTTCACAGAGTCCGCATCCCGCGCACTCGCTCTCATTGACCACTGCGTTTATGGCTTCGGCCTTGACATAGCCGGTTCTCAGAGGCCCGGCCGCCTTAGAAGCAGCAGCATAGGCTTGAGAAACTCCTTCAGTTACGTCTGTTGGCCAACGGGCTGAGCCACAGACGTAGACGCCGTCCATGGCAAACTCCACTGGGCGGAGCTTCAGGTGTGCCTCCAGCAGAAAGCCAAACTCATCAAGGGAGACTTTCAGCATCCTGGATACATCTTTGTTGTCCTCGCTGGGTATTAGCGGCGTGGTCAGGACGAGCATGTCGCAGGGAAGCTCTATCTCCCTTCTGCGCAGTTCATGATACACCTTTATCTTTTCGACCTTTCCCTTGCCTATGACCTCAGGGGGTTTCTCCAGGCTGTATCTGATGAACCTGACACCCAGTTCCATAGCTCTGCGATAGTAGTTCTCGAACTCCACTCCATAGGTCATCAGGTCACGATGCAGG
This sequence comes from Dehalococcoidia bacterium, assembly GCA_014859205.1. GTDB lineage: Bacteria > Chloroflexota > Dehalococcoidia > GIF9 > AB-539-J10 > RBG-13-51-36. The sequence goes on from JACUUR010000013.1 coordinate 8,716, forward strand.
ATCCAGACTTTGGCCTTGGGATTCGCTTCTTTGATGAGAGAGGCATTCTTGATCGCCGTCATGCAGCAAATCCGGCTACAATAGGTTCTCTCAGGGACCCGCGCTCCCGCGCAGTTGATCATGACTATGTTCTGGCCCAGGGGCTCTCCCTCTTTCATGAGTTCCTCAAGCTCCAGCTGAGTCAGGACATTCTTGATCTTGCCATAGCCGTACAGGCCCGCCGGCTTCAGTGATTCGGCCCCCACAGCTACTATAATGGTCCCAACGTTGAATTTGTCCTCACCTTCCTTCTCATCCACAGTGACAACGAAGTTGCCTATGAATCCGGTCACCTCTTTGACTCTAGCCGCAAGATGGGTATGGATCTTGGGGTGTATGCTGACCTGTCCCACCAGCGTCTTGAGCAGCTTCGCTGCTTCCTGGTTGGTCTGAAAAAGCTTGTTGATGCTGCGAAGAGTCCCTCCCAGCTCCGGTTCCTTCTCGACTATGTGAACATCAAAGCCCTGATCAGCCAAATTCAAGGCTGCCTCCATGCCCACCACTCCTCCACCAATCACCAGCGCGGCAGGAGTTACCGGCATTTCGATCTCCTCCAGGGGTTCCAACAACCTGGCCCTGGCGATTCCCATCCTTATCAGGTCGGCGGCCTTCTCGGTAGCTTTCTCAGGCTCGCGCATGTGTACCCAGGAACACTGGTCTCTGATGTTAACGAAGTCGAACAGGTATTTGTTCAGGCCCGCCTCTTCGCAGGCCGCCCGGAAGAGGGGTTCATGGGTCCTGGGAGTACAGGAAGCCACCACCACCCGATTGAGATCGTGTTCTTTGATCGCTTTCTTGATCGCCGAGACCCCTTCCTCGGAGCAGGTGAACAGGTTGCGCTCGGCATGTACCACATTCGGGAGCTGCTTGACACGTTCAACGAGGTCCGGAACCTTGACGTAGGCCCCGATGTTTATGCCGCAGTGACAGATGAACACGCCGATACGAGGTTCGTCCACTCTACTTGCCTCCTTGCGAGTCCCGACCCGATCGGGACGATGACATCTCCTCAGCGGCCCTGCCCGCAGCACCTGAGGCTTGAGTCACGGAGTCCGGGATATCGCGGGGGCTATGCACATAGCCACAGGCAAAGATGCCCGGCCGCGTGGTGTCCAGCGGCTGCAGCAGTTTGTCGGGAGTCTTGACAAAGCCTTCTTCGTCTAACTCTATGCCCAGCGCTTTGGCCAGCACTTCATCGATCTGAGGAACCATGGCCTGGGCAAGGACGACCATTTCCGCTTCGAAGCTCTTCACCTCTCCGGTGGTGGTCTCCTCGTACCAGATAATGGGGTTATCGTTCTCGGGGTTGACCTCGATCCTGCCGGGACGCGCCCGGATATAGGTGACGTTGTAGTCCTTCTTGGCCCTGGCGATATACTCCTGGAACCTCTTGCCCACTGCTCTCATATCCATGTAGAAGATAGTGGACCTGGTCCCGGGATGATGCTCGAAAGCCAGCATCGCCTCCTTTGTGGCGTGCATGCAGCAGACGCTGGAGCAATAGGCCTTGTTGCGCAAGTCCCTTGAGCCCACACACTGAATAAAGGCTATGTTCTCGGGTATCCTGCCATCCGAGGCCCGCCTGAGTTCTCCCATGGTGGGGCCGGAGGCAGCGGTCAGCCTCTCGAACTCCATGGCAGTGATAACGTTCTTTATCCTGCCATAGCCGTATTCGGTAAGCGACGAGATATCATACAAGCCCAGTCCTGAGGCGACGATGATAGCGCCCACATTCAGGTCGATGGTCTTGTCCTTCATCGTGTAGACTATCGCCCTGGGCTCACAGCGCCGTTCACATTCACGGCACTCAATGCATCCCTCTATCTGCCCTGCCAGACAGCGCGAAGCTTCCTCTCTGCCTTCTTCTCCAGAATAACCCAGAGCCACCTCACGGAAGTCCTGTACCCGCTTCTTAGCAGGCTCCTCTCTCATCTTCACCCTGCTGGCGGCCGGAAAGCGCTTCTTACGGTCCGCTTTCTCCTCCTGCGTAAACTCCTCCGGTTCCTTCCAGGGAGCCTCCGCCTCCACAGGTTGTCCGGTCAGGTACTGGTTGATGGAGCGGGCTGCCTTCTTGCCTCCCGCAATAGCATCAATCACATAGGCCGGTCCGCTGACCGCATCGCCACCTGCGAACACCCCTTCAACACTGGTGGCACCGGTGGCAGGATCGATCTCTATCGTCCCCCTCCTGGACAGCGAAACCCCCAAATCCTTAAGAAAATCCGTTTCGGGGACCTGTCCCAGAGCAGCAATCACCGTGTCCACCGGCATGGTGAACTCGGAGCCCTTGACAGGAACCGGACGAGGTCGCCCGCTGGCGTCCGGTTCTCCCAGTTCCATGCGCACGCATTCCATCCCGGCAAGCTGCTTATTCTTGGCCAGGAACCGGCTGGGAGCAGTCAGGAACTCCAGTTCTATGCCTTCCTTCTCTGCGGCCTCTACTTCTGCTGCGTCGGCGGGCATCTCGGAGCGAGTGCGCCGATAGACAATGGTCACCTCTTCTGCGCCCAGGCGTCTGGCTGTGCAGGCACAGTCGATAGCTGTGTTACCTCCACCGATCACCGCCACCCTCTTTCCCATACTCACCTTTTCGCCGAGGCTTGCGGCACGGAGAAACGCGATCCCCTCCATTACTCCGGGAATGTCTTCTCCCTCCACTCCCAACCTCATCCCGCCGTGCGCGCCAACACCGACGAAAACAGCGTCATAGTCCTTCCTTAGTTTGTCCAGCGTGACATCCTTGCCCACCCGGACGCCCGTCTTTATGTCCACACCCAGCTTCTGGATGTAGCCTATCTCCTGGCGCAGGATGTCGTTGGGAAGCCGATATTCCGGTATGCCCACACGAAGCATGCCTCCGGGTTCGGGCAGGGCCTCAAATATAGTAACATCATGCCCCTTCAGGGCCAGGTCGTTAGCGGCGGCCAGGCCGGCCGGACCGGAGCCGATGACGGCGACTCTTTTGTCCGTCTTGGTGATAGCGGGGAGTTCAAGCTGCTCGATATTCCACTGGTCCGAGGGAACCCGTTTGAGGTCACGTACACACAGTGGCTCGTCGATCTCTCCGCGATTACAGACATCCTCACAGGGAGCGTAGCAGACCCGCCCCACAACAGCGGGGAGGGGATTGGTTTCCCTGATGAGCTTATAGGCCTCCTGGTACTGGCCTTCCGCGATGAGCTTGATGTACCCGGGCACATTAGTGTGAACCGGGCAGGCATCTATACACGCCGCTTTGCAGAGCCGCTCTTCCCTCTTGTCGATCACGCATTTCTTGGGAACGGCCTGAGGGAAGTACATGTATATGGCCTTTCTCTTCCCGATCTCCTGGTCGAATTCGTTACCTATGATGACGGGGCATCCCTCCACACAGAGTCCGCAGCCCGTACACTTCTCCCAGTCGACAAAAGATGCCTTCTTCTTAACCCTGACCTTGAACTTGCCCTTTTCTCCGGAGACCTTCTCCACCTCAGAATAGGTTAGGAGTTCTATGTTGGGGTGAGAATTGGCCTCGATCATCTTGGGGGCAAGGATACACATGGCACAGTCGTTGGTGGGGAAGGTCTTGTCCAGCTGTGCCATCCTCCCGCCGATGCTGGGCGACTTCTCCACCAGATACACCTTGAAGCCCATATTGGCTAGGTCAAGCGAGGCCTGGATCCCGGCTATGCCACCGCCGATCACCAGTATTGATTTGCGTCCGTTTTCGCCGCTGCTCATTTCTTCTTGCTGGACTTGCCTCCTTCCCCGATAGCATCCGCCACCAGATTGATCAAGTCGATTACCTCGATCTTGGGAGTCGGCCTGTGCTCCTCTCCCTTGTCCACCTGGGCACACCTGAAATGGGTCTGGCACTTGGGACAGGCGGTGATGAGCAATTCAGCCCCTGTCTCAACTGCCTCAGACAGCCGCTCTGCCCTCAGCGCGTTGGAATAAGAGTCGCAGTTGGTGAAAGCGCTGGTGCCACAGCAGATGGCCTCCAGCCCGCTATGCTTCATCTCTACCAACTCTATGCCGGGAATTGCCTCCAGTATCTTCCGAGGGGCATCATACACACCCAGATGCCTTCCCAACCGACAGGGGTCCTGATAGGTAACCTTCTTCTTGATCTCCATCAGCTTGCCCGATAGGTGGGAGTTCTCAGCTATCTTCTCAGCCAGCAACTCCGAGATATGCTGCACCTCACAATCCAGGTCCACATAATCGGGGTAGTCGAGTTTGAAAGTGCGGTAGCCTTCGGGGCAGGCAAAGACTATCTTCTTGACACCGGCCTCCTTTATCTGGGCTGCATTGTACTCGGCCAGTTTCTTGAATGTATCTACATCGCCCGTCCAGAGCGCGTCATGGCCGCAGCATCTCTCATTGGGGAGCAGCTTGGGCTCTATTCCCAGGGAGTTCAGAATCTTGAGGCTGGCCTTGGTTATGCCCAGAGCACTAAATCCGATGTCTTCAAAGATGGGCTCGAAATAGGGGGCGCAGCCAACCCAGAACAGAACATCGCTTTTCTCCGAAACACGATGTTCCTGCGAAAGCCATTCCAGTCTCTTCTGCTTCAGATTGGGGCTGGTCATAAGCCTGGCCAGAGACTGCAGCTGTCCGGAGTGGGCGCAAATCCCGTGCTGCCCCTTGCCCTGGGCCAGCGACCTGGCTTCTCGCACGAAAACAGGGAAGTCAACGTCGCTAGGACACTCGGATTGGCACATATAACAGGTCAGACAGGAAAAGAGCTCCCTATCCAGCACCAACTCATCCTCAAAGCCCAGCAGGGCATTCTCAATGATCATGCGAGGGGAGAAACACTTGTCGTACCTGGCGACGGGACAGACGCTCGTGCACTTGCCGCACTCCAGACAATAGTAAGTATTGGTGTCTTTGATGATGTCCTCTAAGTTCACGCCAGAGCCTCCGTTCTTGCTTTGAAAGGTGACGGCCCTATCTTCTTGAGCTGCTCCACCATCTCCTTGATCACGCGGGCGAATAGCACTCCCTCAGATGCAGCCACCATCTCACGCCTTAGACGTTCATCTTCCAGGCCGAGCACATGCAGCATCTCCCTCAGTTTGTCGACCATGGCATCGCACTTCGTGGGACCATCGATGTAGTGGCAATCGGTCAGATGGCAACCCGCAATCAGGACCCCATCGACACCGCCCTCAAAGGCCTTCAGGACGTACAGTGGGTTCACCATGCCGCTACACATCACCCTCACAATCCTGACGTTGGCCGGGTATTGCATGCGGCTCGTTCCAGCCAGGTCAGCAGCGGCATAGGTACACCAGTTGCAGCAAAAGGCAATAATCTGAGGTTCGAATCCAGCCATTATCTCGCCTCCGTAAGTGCATCGACCTGGGCCAGTATCTCATCTTGCGTGAAATGCTTTATGGTCACGGCCCCTGTAGGACAGATCACAGCGCATGCACCGCAGCCCTTGCACAGGGCCTCGTTTATCTCCGAGACCATAACTCCATTCTTGCTGACGATGCTGGGCGCCGAAAACGGACAGACCTCCTCACAGCGCCCGCATCCGTGGCAAATGGACTCGTCCACGGTCGATATGGCGGCTTCCAGCGTCACAGTGCCCCTGCTTATCAGCGACAACGCCTTGGCAGCCGTCGCCTCCGCCTGCGCCACCGTATCAGGTATGTCCCTGGGCGCTTCACAGCAGCCGGCAATGAAGATGCCGTCTGTGGGAGTGGCCACGGGATCAAGCTTAACATGCCTCTCCAGGAAGAACCCGTCTGCCCTGCGGTTTATGTTAAGGATCTTGCCCACATTCTCCGCATCGGCGCGTGGCTGCAAGGCTGAACACAGTATAACCATGTCAACGGGCACCCGTATTAGCTTGCCTAATAGCGTATCCTCACTGACCACGACCAGCTTGCCTTTCTCCTCGTCGGTTACGGCGTCGTCCGTGATCTTGGCCACCTTGCCGCGTATAAAATTCACCCCCTCCTCCGATAGGCGGTTGTAGAACTCCTCGTAGCCTTCTCCAAAGCAGCGCATGTCAATGTAGAACTGATAGACGTCGGCCTTGGTCAGTTCCTTGGCCAGGTGCGCGTATTTGAGCGCATACATGCAGCAGACCCGGGAGCAATATTCATGGTAGTTCTGGTCCCGGCTGCCCACACAGTGAACAAGGGCCACGCTCTCTGGCTCGCGTCCGTCCTTCAGCAAGATCTTGCCTTCAGTAGGCCCCGCAGCACATGTTAACCTCTCAAACTCGAGCCCGGTCAAAACGTTGTCAAATCTTCGATATCCATATTGACTTATCACGGCAGGGTCGAACTGGTCATAACCCGTGGCTACGATGATCGCGCCCACCTCCACCTCAATGATCTCATCCTTTTGCTCGAAATCGATGGCGCCGGCCTCGCAGGCCTTCTCGCAGGCCCGGCACTTGCCTTTCTGAAGGTAGACGCAGTGTTCCCCGTCGATGGTGGCCACATTCGGAATCGCCTGAGCAAAGGGAATGTAGATCACTCCTCGTTTGGCCAGGCCCATCTCATACTCGCTGGGCACCTTCCAGGGGCACTTCTCCTCACAGTCTCCACAGCCCACGCACTTGCTCTCATCCACGTACCGGGCCTTCTTCCGTATCTTGACCTTGAAACTGCCTATGGAGCCCGAGACCTCCTCCACCTCGCTATAGGTGTGGAGTTCAATGAAAGGATGATGCCCGACATCAGACATCTTGGGGGTGAGAATACACTCGGAGCAGTCCAGAGTGGGAAAGGTCCTATCGAGTTGGGCCATGTGGCCCCCGATGCTGGGGTCCCGTTCCACCAGATACACCTTCTGGTGCCCGTTGGCGATGTCCAGCGCCGCTTGCATCCCGGCAATGCCGCCGCCAATGACCAACACGCTGGGAGTGAACGGGGCCTCCCTGACTACAAGGGGCTCGTGGCGACAGACCCGTCTTACCGCAGCCCTAACCAGGTCCTTTGCCTTATTGGTAGCAAGCTCTTTGTCATCATGGACCCAGGAGCAATGCTCCCTGATGTTGGCATGCTCATATAGATAGGGGTTCAGCCCGCCGTCCTCAACAGCCTTTCGGAATGTAGGCTCGTGCATCCTCGGAGAGCAGGAGGCGACCACAACCCGGTTCACGCCCAGTTCCTTGATGTCGTCCTTGATCAGGTCCTGCCCGGGATCGGAGCACATATACCTGTATTCACGAGAGACCACCACACCGGGCAGTTGGCCTGCATACTTGGCCACCTCCTCCACATCTACTACGCCGGCGATGTTCAGCCCGCAGTGACAGATATAGACGCCAGTCCTGATTTCTTCCATTTCGCTACTCCCTTATCACATTGCCTCAGCAACAAGCTCAGCGATATCCTTGACCTGCATGGTCTCTGCCTTGCCCATCGAGAGCACGCTATCGGTGTAGTTCAGCACGCAATACGGACAGGCGACCGCGATAATATCGGCGCCCATCTCCGCAGCCTGTTCTACCCTTATGTCGGAGAACCTCTCGCCTTTTGGCGTGTCCATCCAGATCCTGCCTCCACCCCCACCACAGCAAAGGCCGTTCTCGCGGGCATCGGGGAACTCCAGGAGTTCCAGGCCTGGAATGGCCTTGAGAATCTCCCTGGGCTCATCATAGATATGATTGTGTCTGCCCAGGTAGCAGGGGTCGGAATAGACCACCTTCTTGTTCAGCTCTTTGGACAGCTTCAATTTGCCCTTGTCGATAAGCGAAGCCAGATACTGGGCAATGTGCAGAACTTCAAACTCGCCGCCAAGTTCGGGATACTCAGCCTTGAAGGTGTGATAGCAGTGCGGCGAGGAGACCACCACCGTCTTCACTCCATTGCTGGTGAAGAGGTCGATGTTGTTCTGGGCCAGACTCTGAAAGGTCTCCTCATACCCGGCCTTTCTGATCGCCTCACCGCAGCATTTCGCTTCAGTGCCTATCAGGCCGTAGTCGATCTTGAGCCTGTCAAAGATCGCGGCAACAGAGCGGGCCACATTCTTCACGCCAGGGTCATAGGAAGGCACACAGCAGGGGAAATAGAGCACTTCGGTCCCCTTGGCGAAATCCTTGACCTTAAGGTCCTTGGCCCAGTCATTCCTTCTTTCCGGGGGCTCGCCGAGCGGATTACCTACGCCCGCGATGTTCTTAGCCGAAATCCTCAGGGCATCAGGCACAACGCCGATGCCCAGGCTGGCCACAGCCCGGCGTAGAGCCCGCATAACATCGATGATCTCAACGCCTCTGGGACAGCGGTCAACACAAGCCTTACAGGTGACGCAAGTCCAGACATCCTCACTCCCGAAATCAACCGCGCCAAGCTGTGCTTCATGCATGATGCGGCGGACCAGAAAACTCCGCACCATGTTCCAGGGGCAAGTACCGGTGCAAAGACCACATTGGTAGCACAGTTTCAGTGGCTCGCCGCCGGCCTCTAGTATCACCTCTGTAGCTTCTTTGTAAGGGCTTAGCACTTCCATGTTCGCGTCTACCTCGCCTCTTCAGAATAGGCAATAAAAAAGGTGGCCTCCGAGAGCACTGCGGCCACCCGTCTTCTCCGCAAGACACCTTTGACCACAGCTAGGAAGTATAACAAACCCCGCCCAAACAGGCAACCCCTGTTCTGCCGAATCTGATGCTAGGAAAAGCTGGTCCGCGCGTTACATCAACCCGATTAAGAAGTTGCTGAGAGCGAACAGAGCTATGGCATCTCTGACCGAACCTCTAGTGGTCTGCACCGCCTTCGGCCGTCATTGCCCCCAACACTCCATTGACCAACCGTGCCGAGGAATCGCTCCCGAATTCCTTGGCCAACTCTATAGCCTCGTTTATTGCTACCTTGAAGGGAGCCTTGTGCCCGAACAGGATCTCGAAAATCGCCAGACGCAGTACGTTTCTGTCGATGGCGGACATCTGCTCTGCGGGGAAGGCAGGAGCGAGCTTTCTGATAAGAGCATCAAGCTCGTCCTTGTGCTGGAGTACCCCTCTCACCAGTTCGCCGCTGAAGTCGAGCGCCGCCTCAGGCATCCCTGGCTGGAGGGTCAATCGGGCTAAGGCTTCCTCGGCATCATGCTTGGTGCAATCGAGTTCATAGAGCACTTTCAGAGCAGCGATTCTTGCCCGTCGCCTTGTGCCGGCCATTGTCTTCACTCATTCCCGGGGAGTCCCGTCTTTCAGTCTCCGCGCTGACATGGTAGATTCGCCGGTCTCTGCACTGGAGAGCGAAGCGGACTCATCAGGGGGCACTGGTTGGGGGACTCTCTCTGACTGCTATCTGCGCTATGTCATCAATCCCTGACACACTGAAGGTGCGGAGTTCCGAGTTGATTCGTCTGATCAGACCGCTGAGCACCTTTCCAGGACCGATCTCATAGAAGGTGGTCACCCCCCTCTGCATCATGTACTCCACCGATCCCTGCCACTGTATGCAATTACGGAGCTGCTTCACCAGCTCATCTCGGACCGAGTCAACATCAGTCAAGGGCCGGGCGGTGACGTTGGATATCACAGGAACTGCCGGCGGCTGAAATCTGACGTTCGACACGATCCTGCTGAATTCTGCTATGGCCGGCTCCATCAAGGCCGAATGAAAAGCCCCACTGACCTTCAAGGGAATGGCCCGGGCGCTTCGTGCCCTGGCCAATCTATCAGCCTCGGCCAGAGCCTGGGCGGCGCCACTGATCACTATCTGCCCCGGGCAGTTCATATTGGATATCTCGGCTCCACTGAGCGAGCTTATCTCTCTCACTGCTTGTTCATCGAGACCTATCATGGCGAGCATACTGCCCGGGCTTGCCAGTCCGGCTTCATACATCAACCGCCCTCTCTCCCTGACCAGCAGGACGGCATCAGCCAGGCTCAAGGCACCTGCGGCAACAAGAGCGGTGTACTCGCCCAGGCTATGTCCGGCAACAAAGGACGGAGCGGGGAGATCGACCGAAGCGGCCTGCTGAAGCGCCTTGAGACAGGCAATGCTGGTGACCAGAATGGCCGGCTGAACGTTGTGGGTCTTCGTCAGTTCCTCATCCGGGCCGTCGAAGCACAGGCGGGACAGAGGAAAACCTAAGGAAGCATCGGCTTCATCGAAGGTCTCCTTGACCGCAGCATAGCTGCCATACAGGTCCAATCCCATACCCGCGCTTTGAGAGCCCTGCCCCGGAAAGACATAAGCTACCGTTGATGACTGAGCCATGTTGGCTATTTCTTCTTGGCGGGTTTGACCTCGACCGCCTCTCTGTCGTTGTACCAGCCGCAAGTATGACAGACGCGGTGAGACAGCTTAGCGCTGTGACAGTGCGGGCACACATCTGTGGCAGGCACACTCAGCGCGTCGTGGCTGCGCCTTTTGCCCTGACGCGCCTTGGATGTCTTCTTCTTAGGTAACGCCATGCGGATTCGCCTCCTTTATCCCCGAGCATTCAGGCCTACACAATGGTTTCATGGGCAGATTCAACAGGGTATATTGCCGTATCAGTTCGCTGAGGTCAAGTATGTTCTTATCATCAATGGTGAACTCCTCTGTTGGCTCCGCCAAAGAGATCGCCACATTGCCGCACAGGTCCAGCACAGGCAGGAATTCCTCCTCCACGGCAAAGCTTATCGAGCACAGGAATGTCTCCAGGCAGCGGCTGCATGCGAGCTCTGTCTCAACGGTGAGTCTGCACTGCACCAGGACTCCCCTACTGGTACGGATAAGCTTTGCCTGTCCCTGAACGAAACCTTCAACTTCCTCCTCCATCATCCCACCGATATCTCGGCTTCTGCTGGAGCCGACAGGCTCCTTCAACAGCTGGGCTACATTCACCACAGCCTGCAGAGGGTCTCTCGTAAGCCTTGTCATACGCGGCTCTGGAAATCCGAGCCAAGGACACAGTATAATGACTATCAGCAACGGGTTCAAGTTCGAACTCGAAGAAGAGCGACAGCGAACGAACAACCACAACGCTTGCAGGAACCACTGAGAAACCATGGACACGGAAGACCTCAAGCTGAAGATAGAAGAAGGCGTCGAACTGCAGAGGCCGAAGCTCATCGAGTTAAGCCTGAAGATACATGCCAACCCTGAGTTGGCCTTCCAGGAGGAGAAGGCCGCAGCCTGGCTGACCGGCTATCTTGAGGAGAACGGATTTGACATAGAGCGAGGCATTGCCGGCCTCGCTACAGCCTTTCGGGCTACCTATGGACAGGGGCGTCCGGCAGTCGCCTTGCTCGCTGAATATGATGCTCTGCCCGATCTGGGACATGCCTGCGGACATAACATAATAGGTGTGTCGGCGGTCGGGGCCGGCGTGGCCAGCAAATCTGTCGTTGACCGGCTAGGCGGCAGTGTTGTGGTGGTGGGTACTCCTGCAGAGGAAGGTCTGGGCGGCAAGATAGACATGGTGAAGGGGGGGGTCTTTGACGACCTGGACGCGGCCATGATAATACACCCCAACTGCCTGAACATGGTAACCATTGATGCCCTCGCCTGCAGCACACTGGACGTCGAGTTCTTTGGCCGGCCGGCTCACGCTGCGGGCCAGCCGCATGAAGGGATAAACGCCCTTGAGGCTATGATCCTGGCTTTCAACTCCATAAACTCACTGCGTCAGCACATAAAAGGCGACGCACGCATCCATGGCATAATCACCGATGGGGGCGAAGCTCCCAACATAGTTCCTGCTCACAGCGCCGGCCAGTTTCTGGTCCGCGCTGCGGATACCGGGTATCTAGCGGAGCTGCAAGATAAGGTTTTGAACTGCTTCGCAGGAGCGGCTCTGGCCAGCGGAGCAAGACTGGAATACACATGGAGAGACAAGACTTATGCGCCCATGGCCAACAACGCCACTATGGCTGAGCTGTTCGGTCGAAATCTGGGATCGCTGGGCCGGGAGGTGGTGCCCTTCGACGCTGACCTTGGCTTCGGCAGCACCGATATGGGCAATGTCAGCCAGGTCGTGCCGAGCATCCATCCTATTATAGCTATAGCGTCCACCGATGTGTCGCTGCACACTCCGGAGTTCGCCGCGGCTGCGGCCTCGGAGGCGGGGCATCAAGGCTTAATCGATGCCGCCAAGGCCATGGCCATGACCCTGGCCGATGTTCTGCAGCCGGGCATGCTTGACAAGGTCAGGCAGGAGTTCGGCGCCGGTTAGACCCGCGGCTTGCCGGGCCCTATTTCATCGTCAACCCAACCGGCACACAAACCGTTTCACCGAAGCACCGGTGACTGAAAGACGCCTATCAACACAGGCTGGCAAAGCTACCTGCGAGCCAGAGGACTTCCGCGTCAATCGGGCTGTAATACCGAGACGGCAGCGCAGTGTCAGCGGCCCGGGCCAGGAAAAAAGGCGGCTCTTCCCAGAAAGCTAACAGGATCTTAACAATATGATGCTACCATAGTAGTTAGTAACTGAGAGTTGAGCTCGCCGGTGATGAGTGATGGAGAGGTTCAGCAAAGCCGTGGAACGAAGTGGCGCCATGAAGCGCTCCGGGTTGGTCTGCTATGCAGTGCTGGCCGCAATGCTGGTCATTCCGCTCGTCCATGTAGGGTGCCCGGCTCCGCCGGCACCGGGTCCGCCGCCACCGCTCCCATTTACATCCAGCATCATTCCTGAGGATGCCCTTTACCTGCCGGGGGAAGAGGTCGAGATGACGCTCTCCTTGACCAACGTCTCCTCGAATCCGCTCACGGTGAGCCCTGTCCCGCCTCTGATCCAGCTTGCACCTTTGTCAGAGCACGAAGAGGTTCTCTTTTCACAGGCTGCCGGCACACAGTCCCAAGAAATAGCACCCGGCAATACCATAACCGTCAAATTCACCTGGGACCAGAAGGACAACCAGGGGCAGCAGGTGCCCCCCGGCTGGTACAGCATCACCTTCCAGGACATAACCGTCATCCCTGAAAATGAAGGACGTTCATCGTACCACACGACCGGAGCCAGAGTGCTGATTCAGTACCCACAGGGGGCGATGGTAAGAACCATTGAACTCGGTGATTCTCAGACAGCAAACGAGGTCACAATCACGCTCGAGCGGGTGGAGATGCTGGCCACGGGAGTGGAGTTCCATACGTTCATCATACCACCGGAGGACTACTCTCCACCTGCCCAACCGCCTCCGGGTGTCACCCCACCTCCCCCACCACCAGCATTTGTTCATATACAGGCCGAGTACATCCTAAACGGTATCGCCAAACGAGTCGGGCATTCCAGCGAAAACTATGTCGAGGATGACGGGATAAGGCTGATCCTGGGAGGCAGGCTGTGTTTCGACCCGGTACCCAGTGATGCTAATACGTTGGCCTTGAGGATAATCACGATGGATGACTGGGAAGGTCCTTGGGAATTCGAAATACCGCTCGATTAGAGACGCGGTCAACATATCGAATCGCGTTCAGCGTCGAAGCTCAGGCTGTGTTCTCCATTACGGGTGATACCTATAGTCCGCATCACCACTCTGTTCCATATTTCAGCATCGGTCTGTCCTCCAAATCGCGTAACAGGCAGCTCACGTTGAATACCTGCGTTGCCTTCTGGTTCGCGACGGCCCTGCCAGCCGGGCCGGTCGCTTCGGGCACTCTGATCTGATTGTCAGCTTCTGACCAATACGCTGAAGGTGTGGTCATAACCCGGCAAAGACTCGACGGTGTGAGGGGTGATATAATGCTAAGTAGCGTTTTGGGAACATCAATCTGCTGCCCTGGATGAGCGTACCCGTTAAGCGGAGTCGCTCACGGAGGCTCCAGCCTCCGAAGCAGTAGCCACAGTTTGGAGCTATGGGCAAGAGCTACCAGGTGGTCATCATTGGCGGCGGACCGGCGGGGCTCACCGCCGGCCTATACTCCGCCCGCTCGAGGTGCAACACTCTGCTCATCGAAAAGGGCATAATCGGCGGGCAGATAACCAACGCTGAACGGGTGGAGAATTACCCGGGCTTCCCCGAGGGCATCCAGGGCATCCGTCTGGGGCAGCTCATTCATGAGCAAGCCACCGGTTACGGATTGGAGATACTGTCTGCTGAGGTTATCGGGGCAGTGCCCTCCGCCAGGCACAACCTGGTCAGCACCGGCGAAGGCGATTTCACGTGCGAGTCGATAATCATCGCCTCCGGCGCGCAGTATCGCAGGCTGGGCGTGCCGGGCGAAGATGAGTTCGTGGGCAGGGGAGTTTCCTACTGCGCGACCTGTGACGGCCCATTGTTCAAAGGCAAGACCGTCGCCATAGTGGGCGGCGGCGATGCCGCGGTCACCGAGGCTCTCTACTTAAGCAAGTTCGCTACCTCGGTTAAGGTCATCCACCGTCGCAGCGAGCTTCGCGCCAGTAAGGTAGTTCAGGAAAGGGCCTTGGCCGAGCCGAAGATAGATTTCGTCTGGGATAGTGTGGTAACCAGAATCGAAGGGGACAAAGCGGTTGAACAACTCGTGCTCAAAAGCACCAAAGATGATAGAATATCAGTGTTAGAAGTGGGGGGAGTTTTCGTGGCTGTCGGCTCAGAGCCCAATAGTGCTCAGTGGCGAGGGTTGTTGCCGTTAGACGAAGGTGGCTACATAATCACCAACGAACTCATGGAAACCAGCCTTCCGGGCATATTTGCCGCTGGAGATGTTCGCCACAACTCGGCCAGGCAGGTGATAACCGCCGCCGGAGATGGCGCTACCGCTGCCGTGTCGGCAGCGAGATTTCTATCACACTGAATGAAGAGAGGTATTCTATGAGAGTTGTGCTAACCGAGGATGTCCCCGGCAAGGGAAAGGCCGGCGAGATACGGGAGGTCAGCAAGGGCTACGCCAAGAACTTCCTGCTGCCCCGGGGCTTAGCTCTGGCAGCTACCCCCGCCCTGGTCAAAGAGGTAGAGTCCCGACTGCAGAGGCAGCAGATCGAGCAGAGCGTTGACCGCGAACAGCTGGTTGAGCTGGGCCAGCAAATCGAAGGGCAGGAACTCCGGTTCAAGGCCCGCATCGGTGCTGGAGAGCGGCTGTTCGGCTCGATAACCGCCGCTGATATCGCTGAAGAGTTGAGCAAATCCATCGGCTCGGAGGTTGACAAGAAGAAGATCGATCTGGACAAACCTTTGCGCCAGACGGGCAGCCATGAGGTAGCAGTCAAGCTGGCCGGCGATCTGAAGCCGCAAATCACGGTGGTCATCGAGGAGGAAGAGGACTGAGCATGGTAGAGGAAAGACTGCCGCCCCATGATATTGAAGCCGAGGAGGCAGTGCTCGGGTCGCTACTCATTGACCCTGAGGCCGTGCTCAAGGTGGCGGGGGGGCTTAGGGCGGAGGACTTTTTTTCGGAAACAAATCGGCTGATCTACCAGGCGTGTCTGTCTCTTTACTCGCGTCATGACGAAGTCATAAATCAAATCACCGTGGCGCATGAGATGATGCGTGAGAACACGCTGGAGCGCATCGGCGGGGCCGCCTTTCTGAGCCATTTGATAAGCAATGTGCCCACGTCGCTCCACATCGAGTACTACGCACAGATAGTATCCAATACAGCATTACTGCGCAGGCTGATTGCCGTCGCGAAGCAGATCGAGGGCCTGGGTTACGAGGGTGGCCCTGACGTTGAGGGCAGCCTTAACAAGGCCGAGGACATCCTGTTCCGGGTGCGCATGAGACGGGATACCCGCGATTTCGTGCCGATTCGGGACGCTTTGGGGGAGTACTTCGAAGAGGCCGGGCCATCCACGGCCATGCGCGAAGGCGAGATCAACCGGGTTATGACCGGCTTCACCGCTCTGGACAGCTCTCTGGGAGGGTTACAGAGGTCTGACCTGATCGTTCTGGCTGCCCGGCCCAGCCTGGGCAAGACCAGCCTGGCACTGAACATCGCTCGAAATGCCGCCATCAACCAGAAGGCCTGCGTTGCATTATGCAGTCTGGAGATGTCCCGGGACTCGGTGGTACAGAGGCTCCTATCCAGCGAATCGGGCGTCGATTTCAACAAGGTGCGGCACGGGCAGTTCAGCGAACAGAATGAGCTAAGGATCATGGAGGCCAGCGGGGTGCTGTCCGAGGCGGCGATCTACATCGATGATTCGCCTCAGGCGCGCTGTCTGGACATAAGGAGCAAGGTGCGGCGCCTTCACTTCGAGCGCTGCGTGGACCTGATCATCATCGATTATCTACAACTGATACAGGGCAATGGCAAGAATGAAACCCGGGTCCAGGAGCTCAGCAAGATAACGCGTGAACTGAAGGGCCTGGCCAGGGAGCTGAACGTGCCCGTGATAGCGGTATCTCAGTTGAGCCGAGCCGTAGAATGGCGGGCCTCCCATGTACCTCAACTCTCCGACCTGCGAGAAAGCGGCAGCATCGAGCAAGATGCCGACATCGTTCTGTTTATCTACAGGGACGACATGTACTTCACCCCCGAAGAGTGGAGCAAGGTGCATGATATCGAGAAAGAACCCTATCCCCGCGGCATCGCGGATATTCACATAGCCAAACACCGCAACGGCCCCCTGGGGCAGATCAAGCTGCGCTTCCTGGGCAGGCTTACCAAGTTTGACAATCTAGAGGCTGAACTGATCTCTGCCTCTTAGGGGTGAAGAGATGCCTGACCGGCGATTATCAAGCTCTCAAGCGAAGTCGGATTTCATCTCCCTGCCCGACTCGTTCTTCACGCGGGTGATTCCCGGAACCCAGGACCTGGCTGAACTCAAGGTAGTGCTGTATGTCTGCTATCTGATCGGACAGAAGCAGGCCCGTCGCGGCCCCACCGTCAGCGGGGTTACCTACGGTGAGCTGAAGTCTGAAATCGGGCGGCTGTCGGCCGGGCTGGACGAAGAGGCGCTTCGGCCGGCCTTGAACTCGGCTGTAGAGCATGGGGCTCTCACCCACTCGACGCTGGATATGGGGGGCACGCTCGAGGATGTCTACGGTTTGCCCACCCCGCTGGTGCAAAACCATGGGCCGGCCGCCAATGTTTTTGCGCTCTATGAGCAGAACATCGGCATGCTCACGCCCATGATTGCCGAAGAGCTTAAGGAAGCGGAGCAGCTTTATCCGCCGAACTGGATCGAGGACGCCTTTAAGGAGGCGGTGGCATTGAACAAACGCAGTTGGCGGTATATCTCCCGCATCCTGGAGAGATGGGCCAGCGAAGGTAAGGATAGTGGAGAACATAAGAGAGACGCTGAGAAGGATGGCCCGGACAAATACGTCAAGGGTCGATACGGACACCTGGTCAGAAGATAGGGAGTCCTCTGCCCCTGCGGGAGAGGATGGACGCGAAACCTGCCCTGTCTGCAGGGGGGCTGGCTTTGTCCATCCTGCCCTGGATTCAGGGCAAACCGATTTCAGCCGGGTGGTGCCCTGCACGTGCATTCGAGGCGAACTGAGAAGACGCAAGGCAGAGTACCTGGAGAAGTACAGCAACCTGGGTGCGCTGTCGCAGCTCAACTTCGAGAACCTGTCTCCCAAGGGAAAGCTGGCCGATGCCGCCTCACAGGAGCGCTTTGCTCAGGTGTATAGAGCCGCCAGAGCTTTTGCCGAGAACCCGGAGGGCTGGCTGGTACTGTCAGGTCCCGGCGGCTGTGGCAAGACACATGTAGCCTGTGCGATAGCGGGTCACTGCCTCGGCGCAGGGAAGCCGGTATTCTACATAGGCATTGCCGACCTGCTGGACCATCTCCGCTCCGCCTTCAGTCCCGCCAGCGACACAACCTATGACGAGCTATTTGAGCAGGTGAAGAACGTGCCTTTGCTGGTGCTTGATGACCTTACACCGGGCAGCGCCACTGCCTGGGCCAGGGAGAAGCTGGAGCAACTCCTTAATCACCGCTTCAATGTCAGGCTGGCTACGGTGATAACCACGGATGCGCCGGTGGAGAAGATCGATGAACGCTTACGAGTGCGTCTAACCAGCGGCGAGTTCTGCCAAGTACTGACGATCGAGCAGAGATCCCCGCTCGATGACCAGAGCGGCCTGGGTCTGGAGCTATTACGGAACATGACCTTTGACAGCTTCGACCACAAGAGAATGGAGCTTCCGCTGGAAGAGCGCCAGAACCTGCGCCAGGCTTTCGACCTGGCGGTGGAGTTCGCTCGCTCACCGGAGGGCTGGCTCATATTCCAGGGTGTCAACGGCTGCGGCAAGACCCATCTGGCAGCTGCCATAGCCAACTACCGGCAGGCGCAAGGACACGGGGTCTTGTTCGTGGTGGTGTCCGACCTGCTGGATCGCGTGCGCTCGACATTCGGCCCGGACAGCAGGACATCCTACGATGAGTACTCTGAGAAGCTCAAGAGGGCTCCGCTGCTGATACTGGATGACTTCGGGGAGCACTCGGCCACACCCTGGGCGCAGGAGAAGCTCTACCAGCTGATAAACCACCGTTACAATGCCAGGCTGCCGATGGTGATCACCACCTGTCTGACTCTGGACGAGATCGAGACGCGGATAAGTTCGCGGATGGTGGACCCCAGGATAAGCCTGGTGTTCAACATCACCGCGCCCGACTACCGTGGCAACATCGAACCGGTACGGCGACCAAAGCGCTATTGAGTGGGAGGCGTCGGGCGGTTAGCCGCGGCCAGAGCTGGGCGCCAGGTAACTCCCCCTAACCCCCTCTTACTCTAAGAGGGGGAACAACTGCAGGAGGGGCGAAATGGCTGCGGGGAGGGGGGATGATGGTGGCGGCACGAGGCTAAGGCCTCGCACTACATAGATCGCCCTCACCTGAATCCTCTCCCTTCAAGGGAGAGGAGAATAGCCTCGCTGAGATTGCCGCGTCGTCCCGATTTGATCGGGACTCCTCGCAATGACGCGATGTGAGGCCGGCATTTCATAACTCCCCTAGCCCCTCTTACCTTAAGAGGGGATATCATAGCTGTAGGGCGACCGTTCAGGGGCACCGGGAGGGCGCAAGGCCCTCCCCTACCAGCACTCCGGGCACGAGGCTAAAGCCTCGCACTACATTTTGGAACAGCCCCCTACTCCGACTGCGCTCCGGGTTCTTCGTGCCGGACACGTGGCATTCGGTTATGCAGAGGGATTGAGGACGCGGCCCACGAAAAGGATGGCGCCGGTGTCGATGTCGCGGATGAGGAAGATGAAGGGGCGGTCAATGGTCAGGTCGGGGGGCATGCTGGTGATCATAACCACGCCGGTGGCAGCGGCCGCCTCGGTACCCTCCTCGTCCACGGCAACGAAGGCCTTATGCACGACCTCCGATATGAACAGGTCGCGACCACCGGTCATGTCCGAGAAGTCGGCTGCGCCGGAGAAGGCAACGGGCATGCCCATCGCGGCCAGGGTATCGCTGAGGCTGAACTGCGAGTCGAACTCGAACTTGGGCATGGTCAGCATCAAGCGGCCGGGCTGCAGAGCACCTACGATGTTCTTGACCCGCTGAGCGTCCAGGTCTTCCTCGAAGGCCTGGAACTGACCGGCATCGGGGAGCAGGATAACCATGGATAGCTCCCGGCCATCGTAGAACAGCTCAACCGCCTGATATCCGGTCCCCCGGGCATAGCCCACCGGCTGTGTCTCCCTCATCATGGGCACGACCACCTCCCCGCCGTCAAGGAGATAGAAGGGGCCGTCCGCTGTTCCCCGGCGATCGAAGGGCTGCGCCCAGGCGGCATTGAAGTAGATGGCATTGGTGAGCACCAGTCGGGTCAGAGGATCGATCGCCCCCTGCAGGATAAGGTCCTCGATGCGGCCCTCAGTGTGGTAGCTGACCCAGTCGTTGATTGTGAGGCGGGACTCCTCCGCCTCGTTCATGAAGTCCAGTACGTTCAGCCCGGCTCCGTAGTTCTCGGCCAGGACATCGAGGAAGGCCGGAAGGAAGCCATAGTCCTTCTGTCCCCAGATGGCGTTAACGACGTTCAGTCTGAATCCCTCACCGTCCTTGCTCCCGGCACCTTCACCTCTTCGGGCCAGTTCGGCATCCAGCCAGTTGAACGCCGGGTGAAGGTCGTCCTGGTCCAGAAGGAATCGAAGCGTGTCGGCCATCTGCTCTGCGGTCTCGCCGCGTGCCCCGGCATAGGTCATGGCCAGGGCCACGGAGATGCTGTGGGGGGAGTAGAAGAGATTGCCGTCCTGTTCCCTGAGCGCCTGATAAAGGTCAAAGGCGAAGGCGGTGTTGCCTTCAACGAGCAGGGCGGTGTCGG
>JACUUR010000090.1 GCA_014859205.1 Dehalococcoidia bacterium
CGTCCTGCCTATCCTGACGGCCAGCGAAGCCAGTGCAGGACGGTCGATGGAGTCCAGATCCTCGAGTGTTTCGGCGTCGGCAATGCTGACATAGTCGATTCGGGCCAGAGGTTCCTCTTGAATGAGCGAGATCATCCGGCGGCGAATACTCGGGGCGTCTGCTTCTCCTCCCTCATGGAGTTGACGGGCCGATGTAAGGGCCCTGAACAGGACAGTCGCTGCCCGGCGCTCTTCAGGGCTCAGGTAACTGTTGCGGCTGCTCATGGCCAGACCGTCGCTTTCCCGGACGGTAGGTTCCACTGCGATTTCCACCCCCATGTTCAGGTCAGCCACCATGCGCTTGATGACCAGCACCTGCTGGGCGTCTTTCTGTCCGAAGTAGGCCGTCGACGGCCGAACGATGTTGAATAGCTTGGCAACGATGGTGGCTACGCCCCGGAAGTGCCCCACGCGGGAAGCTCCCTCAAGGCGCTCGCTTATGTTCTCCACATCTACCCAGCTACTGAATCCAGGTGGGTACATTTCATCGTCAGAGGGCACAAAGACGATATCCGCCCCCTCTCCCTCTAGCATGTCCAGGTCACGGTTAAGCTCTCGGGGATAACCCGCGAAATCCTCGCTGGCCCCAAACTGGCGGGGATTGACGTAGATACTGACGATGACGGTTGGATTGTCTGCTCTGGCCCGTCTCACCAGGGCCAGGTGCCCTTCATGAAGGTAGCCCATGGTGGGAGCAAAGCCAACCGGATCGGCGAGCCGTTGTCTCCAGGCCGTCATCTCCGGCAAGGTCTTCACTACCTGCATTCTGCTAGTCTTCAGACTTCAGCTGCTTGATGAGACTCTCATCCATGGCATAGCTCTGCGCCGCAGTCGGGAAGGTCATCGACTTGACTTCGGAGACGTAGTCGGCAACCGCGCTCTTGATTTCTCCGGCCAGCCTGACGTACTGCTTGGCATGCTTGGGCACAAAGTCCGTGTAAAGGCCCAGAATATCGCTGATCACCTGGACTTGACCATCGCAATCAGGTCCCGCTCCTATGCCGATGGTAGGTATGGCCAGCCTGTCGGTAATCAGCCCGGACAGGGGGGCCGGAGTGCATTCCAGAACAACAGCAAAGGCACCGGCCTCCTCCAGGACCGCAGCATCGTTTAGCAGCTTCCGGGCCTCGGTCACTGCCTTGCCCCGCACCTTGAATCCTCCCAGTTGATGTATGGACTGCGGAGTAAGACCGATGTGCCCCATGACGGGGATGCCGCAGTCAACAAGGCGTCTCACAGTCTCAGCAACCACCGCTCCCCCCTCCAGCTTCACCGCCTGCGCGCCTCCTTCCTGGATGAACCTTGTAGCATTGTATAAAGCTTCGGACAGGCTGATGTGGTAGGTCATGAACGGCATATCGCCTACTACTAAGGCCTTCTTGGCCCCTCTCACAACGGCCCTAGTATGATGGATCATCTCCTCCATGGTGACCGGGATGGTTGACTCATAGCCCAGCATCACCATGCCCAGGCTATCGCCAACCAGTATTAGGGGAACACCGGCTTCATCAACCTGCTTGGCCGTCACATAGTCGTAGGCGGTAAGCATCGGTATCCTGTCCTTCCTTTGCTTCATCTCCTTTATCTCGGTGATGGTAACTCGCACTGTCTGCCTCCTACCTCAAGAGTTGATAATCATAGTGAAAGACGTAATATGCGTAACCCCGCAGAGCTTGTTCGGGGTGCCTGCGTCCATCCGCCTACGTTGCTGGCCCGGGGAGAGGAATCCCGGACGAAGACTCGACGATTCTGTTCTGACTGTCCACAAGCACTATGGTCGGGACCGTGCCGATTGCCTCGTCATCCCGAACCTGACTATAGGAGAGTATGATAACTATGTCACCCTTCATGACCAGTCTGGCGGCGGCGCCGTTAATGCCGATAATGCCTGAACCGGCCTCGCCTTCGATAGCGTAAGTGCTGAACCGGGCCCCGTTGTTGATGTTCAGCACTTCTACCCTTTCGAAGGGCAGAATGTCACTGGCCTCCATGAGCGACCGGTCAATCGTGATGCTCCCCTCGTAGTCCAGATCCACCTGGGTAACCTGGGCCCGGTGGATTTTGCTCTTGAGCATCGATCTCATTTCTTACCTCCCTTATTGTCACTCTGAACGTAGTGATGGCTGTTCGGAGCATTCAGACACCTACCGGAGTTCAGCGTGGCAAGACTCCTCGGTCGTTCTGCTCCCTCAGAATCACGATCAGCGAAAGACTCAGCGCGCATGAGCAACGCTCTCATCTCGTCTGCCCTCTGTCCATCGACTTTTCCCTTGGCGATGGCGATTGGGATGGTCTGCAGCCCTAGCTCCTGATAGGTAGACAGCAAGGCAGTGTCGGTGGCCTCCAGAGCGCTCAGATGCCTCTGTATGGTGCCCAGGTCGCCGCGAGCAATGGGGCCGGTAAGGCAGCCAGGAAGGCCTATGGTACGGATATTGTTTATCGTTCCTTCCAGCAAAGGCAGCAAGGCCTGGGTCCCCTCCTGCGGCAATATGCCGAACTCGTGCCACAGGTCCAGTGAGAGCTTGACCAGGGTAATTAGATAATTGCAGGCGAAGACGGCCGCAGCATGATAGAGCACCTTCTGCCCCGGCCTGAGTTCCACCCATTTGCCGTTCAGAAGGGAGGCCAGATCTTTGAGGCGTGACAGCAGAGGGTCTTCGGCTTCCAGTGCGAAGGTAGAGCCAGGCAGGTTTTCTACCGCCTGCGAGACGTCGGCAAAGGTCTGCAATGGGTGCATGGAGCCCACGGCAGCCCCGAGTTCCCTGGCCGGTTCCAGGATGTTAACGGAATGAGCGCCACTGCAATGGACTACGCTCTGTCCTGCACGCCAGCTAACTTGGCGGCAGACCATGGCTATAGCATCGTCAGGAGTAGTAATGAAGACCAGATCCACTGCATCTGCCAGTTCCTGGGCCGTATCGTAGACCCGGCAGCCAGGCACCAGCCCGGCCAGCTTCTGTGCCGAGGCCAGCGTCCGGCTTGATACGGCCACAACCGGGCATCCCTTCTGAGAAAGACGTACTGCCAGGGCGGTGCCGGTGGTGCCTGCGCCTATAAAGCCTATCGTCTCCATCTGTTCGCGTCCTTACCTACGGACATGTATCCCGCCCCTGACCACCCAGACAGCCCTTGTGGTGCCGAACATGACCAGAAAATAGTAAACCCTCTCGGCACAACCGAGAGGGTCATCGAAGCAAGTCTCCCTGTCCGTCTCGGTCACCGCCGATCCAAGCGGACCACTACCTGCCAATCTGTCTGGCTCACTGCCTCAGTGGTCAATGGCTAATGCTAATGATAGTAGAACAGCACTCTTTTGTCAATGGTGCTGATAAGGTATTCGGCTATGCTGTTTGACAGGTCGCCGCGAGATATGGTAATTATAAGATGTTCGGTCGAAGAGGTATGGTGCCCCGCAGACGAATGCCTAAGCTTAGCTCGATAAACAGATCAGTGGCAAAGAAGGGATTTCCTCTCTTTGTCAAAGCGGTCGACAAGTATGCTCCGGATAGGCTGCTGCTGTTCGGGCTGCGTTTTCTGGATAATCGTGTCCCCAATAGGGCGATTTCACTGGCCATCAAGGCGGTGGAACGGCTGACGCCTCGTAAGCTGCGCTCCACTGCCATTGCCGCGGCAGACGAGTATGTGCCTGACGAAGTAGCTAACTCAAGAAAGGTCTGCACCGTCCTGGCCGGGGTAGGCAAGTACATCCCGGATGAGATCATCCCTCCGGAGTCCAAGGAAAGGTGGGAGAACCTGAGAACAAAGCTCCATATTCCCAAATTGGTATCGAGCAGGCAGAAGTGAGCCTGCAGAACCGGCATCGCGCTTCGGCCCCGAGTCCTCACACTGTTGGTGAGGCAGAAGCTGGGTATTGAATGCAGTACAATAAAGTCTGTGTCGAGTCCTTTGGCTACGAACTCCCTGAGAATGTCGTTACGTCTCTGAGCCTGGAAGAAAGGCTGGCCCCATTGTATGAGAGATTCAGCCTCTCCTACGGCCGCCTGGAGATGATGACCGGCATTCGAGAACGACGGTTCTGGAACGACGGAGTAACGCCCAGCCAGGCCGGCATGAGAGCGGCAGAAAGAGCCATCAGCAAGTCTGGAGTCAGCAGAGAGGACATCGGCTGCCTCCTATATACGTCTGTATCCCGTGACTTCCTGGAGCCAGCGACGGCGACAGTAGTTCATGACTCGCTCGGCCTGCCTCACACAGCTACCATTTTCGACATCTCCAATGCTTGTCTGGGTTTTATCAATGGCATGGTTACTCTGGCGAATATGATCGAGCTTGGTCAGGTGAGGGCAGGGATTGTGGTTGGCTGCGAGAGCAGCAAACGGCTTGTTGACGCAACAATCGATAGTGTCCTGGAGGACCCGAACATCAGCAGAGAAAGACTCAAACTCGCTTTTGCCACTCTGACGTTGGGCTCAGGAGCAGTGGCAGTGGTGTTAACTCACTCCTCCCTCGGGCGAGGCGGTCATAAGCTTCTTGGCGGGGTGACTCACGCTGCCTCACAGCATAATGGTCTGTGTCGAGTAGAGGCCGATACCTACTTCTTCGACCCGAGGGTCCTGCCTGAGATGCGCACGTCCTCTACACGGCTCCTGAAAAACGGATCAAAACTGGCTGCCGATACCTGGGAGGCTACTAAGCAGGAGCTGGGGTGGAGGAACTCCGATGTGGACAGGTTTTTCACCCATCAGGTCAGCGCCGTGCAGAGCAAGCTGTTCTTCAGAAGCCTGGGACTGGACAAGGCAAGAGACTTCTCGACTGTGGAGTATCTGGGCAATGTTGCCTCTGTTTCTCTTCCCATCACTATGGCTATCGGAATCGACCAGGGTCGCCTTAACCCTGGTGACAGAGTTGCCATGCTGGGGGTTGGCAGCGGCCTAGTCTGTCTTATGCTGGGTCTGGAATGGTAGTATGGTAGGTGACCCGGAGCTTGTTTCCTTCAGGGAAGCATGC
>JACUUR010000091.1 GCA_014859205.1 Dehalococcoidia bacterium
CCTAGCGTTTGGCTCTCCTCTCCCTCGTGATATAATAGTATGATCTGCAAGTAAGGCTATCGGTTGGCGCTGTTTCTGGAACGACGGCTATGGCAGGAGTAGCAGTGCTAGCCCGGACAGCAGTCACAAATGCAGTCTCACAGATGGCGAACAATAGATACAGGTCAGGCCTGAGGCACGGATCCGGCCCTGGATCGCCGGGTATGGTATGATTCAGGTGAGAATCTGGACGCGAATAGCTCGGGAACCGGCGTTATGTCAAAACGGCCCTAAGCCTGGAAATGGCCGGCAGCTTTCGTCATCGCTATTCGAGTGTTGCAGGCCGGGTATGATACGAAAGAAGAAGGAGTAACAATAGTGTTCACCGACGCATGGGTCTGGCTGATATTCGTGATCATCGGTCTGGTGATGGTCCTTCTGGAGCTCGTCATCGGCGTGGAGACAACCGGCTTTGACCTGGTCTTCCTCGGATCTGCGTTCGTGCTCGGAGGACTGGTGACCTGGCCCGCTCATTCCTGGGTCGTGACGATAGTCGTAACCAGCGTGATCTGCATCGCCTACATCGCCATCGGCAGGAGATACGTTCACAGGTGGGCCGCGGTGCGAAAATCCAGGACCAACATCGATGCGATCATGGGCAGGACAGGAATCGTCCTGCGCAGCATATCCAGAAACGCTGACGGCCGGGTCAAGGTCGGCAGTGAAGACTGGAAGGCAAGAGCAACAGAGGATATCGAAGAGGGCACCGAGATAGTGGTCACCGACGTCACCGGTGCCACGCTGATCGTCGAGAAGACTAAAGGAGGGCAGTGAAGATGAATCCAGGATTGATAGTTCTACTGGTCGTGCTGGGGGTGCTAGCGGTGGTCGCTCTTAAGAAGGCTATAATCGTCATCCACCAGGCAGAGAAAGGACTCGTGGAGCGGTTCGGTCGATATAAGGAGACACTGGAACCGGGCCTCAGAGTCGTTGTGCCTTTCGTAGATTCGCTGAGGGCCAGGATAGATATGCGTGAGTCTGTTCTCGACATAGAACCTCAAGGGGTTATCACCGAGGACAATGTCGGCGTCACTGTGGACGCCGTGGTGTACTACTATGTGACGGATGCCAAAGCTGTCCAGTACGAGGTCACCAACTTTTTCGTCGCCGTAAGCAAGCTGGCACAGACCAACCTGCGAAACCTGGTCGGAGACATGACGCTCGATGAGACGCTGGCTTCGAGAGAACGAATCAACACCGCTCTGAGGGATACCCTGGATGAAGCTACAGACAAGTGGGGGGTGAAGGTAACCAGGGTAGAGGTGAAGGAAATCCTGCCGCCCAGGGACATCACCGACTCCATGAGCAAGCAGATGAAGGCGGAGAGAGAGAAGCGCGCCACCATTCTGGAGGCGGAGGGATACCGGCAGCGACAGATACTCATGGCTGAGGGCGATAAGCAGAATGCCATTCTGGTAGCAGAGGGTGATAGGCAGGCCGCCATATTGAGGGCGGAGGGTGAAGCTAAGGCGATCGAGAACATATCAAAGGCCGCCGATGAGTTCTTCATTGGCAACGCACAGCTTCTCAAGCAGCTTCAGGTCACCCAGGCATCTCTGCAGGAGAACTCCAAGCTGGTTATCTCCGACCAGTCGAGGTTGATCAATGTTCTGGGCCTTGCCGAAGCGCTGGCCGGAACAAAGCCCAAACCTCAACCCAAGTCAGGATCATCGTAGGCTCTGCTGACACGGTCGGGCCGTACCTGATCCACAGGGGCCGCACTTGGACGGCCCAAGTGCTAGTTCCACCGGCCGGCCCGCAGCATCACTCGGTGCTGTCTCATCTGCTTCGTTGATCCAATTCTGGCTGGAGCTTGACGGAACTGACTTCAGACGCTAGGATTTCACAGGTGTTGACTGGCTCAGCACCGCTTGCCAAGCATCAGCACGGGCTGAATGTCGCCTGTAACCGGAGCGGAGATGAAGATGAAGAAGGTAGTTCATGTACTCGCCCTGACACTGCTGTTGTCGGGTGCGCTGATCTCCGCGGTCGACGTCCAGTCTGCTGCAGCCGGCGGAACCGTATACATCAGGGCTGACGGCTCGGTAGACCCGCCCACGGCGCCCGTATCGGCAGTAGACAGCTTCACTTACGTCCTGACCGATACGATCTACGGTTCACTCGTGGTGGAGAGGGACAGCATAGTGGTCGACGGAGACGGCCACCGGTTACAGGGAACCGGCAGCGGAGATGGAATCGCCCTATCTGGAAGAACTGCGGTCACAATAAAGAACCTCCGGATCAGTAACTTCTCGAATGGAATTCACCTCAGCTCTTCTTCCCAGAATAACATCAGCGGCAACAGCATAACGGACAACGGCCATGGCATCTTGCTGGAGCAGAATTCCGCCCGTAACCTGATCAGGGACAACAGCCTGGAAGCCAACGATGTAGGCATCATGCTCGATTCTTCCTCCCACAACACCATCTGCCTCAACAGCTTGCTGGACAACCACGAACAGGCTGACAGCCGGGCTGCAACCAACGCCTGGAACGATGAGTACCCCTTCGGCGGCAACTACTGGAGTGACTACGCCGGTAGCGACGAGAGGAGCGGGCCCGACCAGAATGCGCTCGGAAGCGACGGTATAGGCGATACGCCTTACGTGATCGACGCAGGCAATAGAGACCGATATCCACTGATGGATCCCTCACCGGTCAAGGTATACGAATATGGTGTCTCTCGTAAGTTCCCCGTCAACATCGTCTTCATTGGCTTTGAAGAAGACACGATCGACACTGGCACGATCGACGCCAACCTTGAGAAGGACTACATGTTCAGATACGAGCACTATAATGTTGGCTATGGTTTCGACGTAGGTTACCACTTCGCGGACTCCTCATACCGGGATGCTGTGGAGGCATTCGTCCTGGAGAACTCGGCTCCAGGCACTACCTCAGCTTTGGATCTCGGCGCGTTCCAGCATCAGAGGGCAACAGGCACCAGGATGTCGATCTTCAACCCTCAACCGGGCAGAGCGATCGACGCTGTCGCCGTCGAAGAATGGTTTGAGGCAAACCCCTTCAAAACTGACCTGGAGCCCTCCTACTGGTTCTACGTCATGAACTTCACGGAGCTCGATCCAGCAGATCCAGAGTCAAGACACTGGTACACCGTCACAGAGTTGGACTTCGAGGCCGACAGGCTCCGCGACTCCTGGAGGCTCGAATGGGACAACGCACTGAACCCCAACGTCGGCTTTCCCTATGCCTGCTTCACCTCCCAGAGCAGGGTCTTCTTCATCGATCCCTCAGCTCATCAGTGGTATCTTGAGTGGGCGAAGACCTGGTGGGGGCTGCCCGTAAGCGGCCCGAAATATGAGTACTACCACGCCGACCTGGGCGAGTTCCTCGCTCAGCACGATGTGACCACTGATGCGGGAAGAACCGCGCTCGCTTACTACCTTGCCGGCTGGATAGACGACGGCATGATGAACCTTCTAGCGCCGAGCCTCTATACCACGAGCGAAGTAATGACAGCCCAATCCATCTCGTTGCAGACGCTGGTTCTCAACAACGCCGCACACCACGGCTATGATAACCAGACCATGAACTGGATAGCTGATCCGAAGCTGTACGAAGAAGCGATAGGGGATCTGGCGCCGTGGTGGGACGTAGAGGTCGTGGTCAGGTTCGAGAACCTGGAGGACCATCCGCAACTGCAGGCCATCTTTGACGGCGCCGTCAGAGAGGAGAAAGACGGTTGGACATGCTACGAGGGGATGCAGATATGGCAGGGCCTCTACGGTGCCAGACAAGCACATTTCGATTTCTCAGCAGCCGACGTGGTTATCAACGCCTATGTGTATCTGGAGAAGGACATGAGCATGTGGGTGTACGGCGGGGAGTTCACGGGGCTGGGGGGAGGCAGGCAGATACTGGTCATGCAGGAGGGCAGCCGCTACTTCGAAGAGGACGGAGTCACGCCCAAGTCGGGGCTCGGAAAGACCTTTATCCACGAAGCCGGCCACAATTTCGGATTCCCTCACACCTTCACCTCAACCACCTACGCAGGAGACTTCGCCTTTGACGTTATGGGCTACTACCCCCACTCATACTTCTTCACTCAATACAGGAAGGACACGTTCAGAAGGCTGGTGGTCGATTTCAGACTGGCGGCCCTGCAGGACAGCCTCGACAAGCTTTCCCTAGTACATGGACGCGGGGCGCCTGATGCTGCTGTTGATGCCGCGTTCAGCCAGGTGCACTTACACGCTGATGAAGCGCTTGCCCTCTACCAGGAACTGCGGTTCCTGGACGCCCACGACAGAGTCGTCGAAGCGGAGGAGGCGCTAAGCGATCTGGAAGACCTTGTCCTGGAGCACCTCATCGACGCTGAGCCCGGAATACCCGACATCGACCCCCGACCCCCGGAAAACACAACCCCTCGGAGATGCTTCATCGCGACGGCGGCATACAATACGCCGCAGGCACAAGAAGTGCAGATTCTGCGTCAGTTCCGGGATGAATACCTGCTCACCAACGCGACGGGACGGGCTTTCGTTGCCCTCTATTACAGGATCAGCCCGCCCATGGCTGAGTTCATCACCAGGCATCCCGGCCTTAAGCCGGTAGTCAGGGCCGGACTGCTGCCGGCGGTGGCCCTTAGCTCTCTAGCCATCGACATTACTCCGGCAAACAGGCCGTCATAGTAGGTCTGTTGCTGCTGGTTCCGGCGGCGGCGTTCTGGGCGTGGCGAATGACACGAAGAGGTACATAGCACTCCTGATGGGACATAGCCCGTCGACCTGTTAGGCGACATGCATTCGTCGTACTATTCGTCAGCTCCCTGCGGCTTTATCACCAGAATAGGCAAACCTGATTCCCTCAGCACATAGTCGGCCACGCTTCCGAAAACAGCACGTCCCAGGCCGCTATGGCCATGAGTGGCTATACAGATAAGGTCGAATGAACCGTCCTGGGCATGTTTC
>JACUUR010000092.1 GCA_014859205.1 Dehalococcoidia bacterium
TCGATTCTTTCGGCCGATTTTGCCCGCCTCGGTGAACAGATTGGCGAGGTTACTGCGGCCGGTGCCGACTACATCCATGTCGATGTCATGGATGGGCATTTCGTGCCCAATATCACCATCGGGCCTCCGGTTGTGGCTTCGATCCGCCCTGCCACCAAACTGCCTTTCGACGTGCACCTGATGATCGAGCAACCGGAGCGTTATATACGCGACTTCGTCAAGGCGGGCGCCGATATCATCACGCTGCATGTGGAAGCCTGTCCCCATCTTCGCGACACGATCGGGGTGATAAAGAAACTGGGGGTGAAGGCAGGAGTATCGTTGAATCCCGCCACTCCGGTCAGCGCAGTGAAGGAGTTCCTTGCTCATGTGGACCTGGTACTGGTCATGAGCGTGAATCCTGGTTTCGGCGGGCAGTCTTTCATCCCGGCAACGTTGCCCAAGATAGCTGGAGTGCGCAGAATGCTCGATGACGGAGGCCTGGGTGCCGAGTTGGAGGTGGATGGGGGCATCAATGCCGATAATGCCGGTGAGATAGCCCGGGCCGGCGCCGATGTCCTGGTGGCCGGAAATAGCGTGTTCAAGGCGAAAGAAGGGATCAGCGGAGCACTGCGGAGGTTAAGAGACGCGGTGGCACAGAATTCGATGTAGTCGGTGTTGGGTCCGACAGCAGCGGAGGGTTTCGCGGTAACAGGCGATATGTTCATCAGGGAAGCCGCGCAGTCCGATCTACCGGCCATCGAGAGGCTGCTGGAAGAACTGATCGCTGCCATGGTCAATGCTCAGGGTATTGACCCTGCAACAGTTGCCGGGAACTGCCGGGATTCTCTGATTGATGGTAGCTCACATATGTTAGTGGCAGACGCAGGAGGAACTCTTGTTGGATTCATCAACTTCGCCACCCGACAGGCGATCTTGCACCGGAGTCCATCAGGGCTGGTTGATGAACTCGTTGTGGCCGAAAGCTATCGGGGCAGGGGCATTGGCCGCCAGCTGGTACTGGCTGCCGTGGAGCGATGTAGAGGACTGGGATGCTGCGAGTTGGAAGTGAGCACCGAGAAGACGAACACGCGAGCCAGAGAGTTCTACCGGAAATGCGGACTTGAGGAGAGAGGGGTGCTCCTGGAACTGGATTTGCAGTCGATGTGAGGGATGGAGCGAGTATGGTGTGGTAGACCCGACCGTGTTGCCGTCCTTGAAGGAAAGGATTCCCGGCAGTAACAGCCGATGTGAGTACGCTATCGGGGGGTCTTATACTGTGTACGAAGGCATCTGGTGCAAATTTTGACTCTGACCGGCTCTCCCTCCACCATGATCTTGGTCCGGTGCACGTTTGGCAGCGAGCGCCGTAGCGTATGCCTCTTGGAGTGGCTTACATTATGCCCCGATTGGGGGGTCTTGCCGCAGATCTCACACTTCATAGAAATTTCCCCATCTTGTGAATTTGCCCCAATGATAGCATAACCGCCAGCGGAGTTAAAGTTGCGAGAACCAAGACCGATTCGGCGGATGGCGATACCCTCACGGGGCAGTGGCCTGGGCCGGAAGATGATATCCCGAGAAGAAACGCCTCTTCGCTGTAGCTTCGTCGATAGCGGCAGCAGCTTAACAGCAGGGCTGTGTTATGGAGGGCTCGGCTTGAGCGATCTTCTCAGTCTTCGCCTGCGCACGAACAGGAATGCTATCAGCGCCAGAACGGCTGCCAGCAATAGGTAAAGCCAGCCCACCAGGGGGAATGTCCAGACCCTGTTAATGCGTCCGGCGGTGTTCGCATAGTAGTCCGCTATCCGGGGCAGGCCGTCCGCTCCTGGCGGTTGATTCGCGGCATGCTGGACCACGGTCTGCCATACTTTGAGTTCGTGCCCATCTTTGCAGCGCACTATCAGGTCCTGCCACGTGTCCGGAGGCACCGGCTCCCCATGATCGTTCTTGGGAACTATCTCCAGCCAGGGCAGCAGATCGGTGACCCAGGGAAGAAACGAGAGTATGTAGTAATCGGTAGCCACACGGTACAATCTCTCATCGCCCCGCCGCAGCGGGACGTAACCTTCTCCGTTTGCAGGCTCGACGCCCTCTCCTACGTAGAGTTCTGCTCCGACGACCGCCCGGGCGGTGGGGATCGGCAGGTCTATGAAGGGCACAGTAAACAGCACAGCATTGGTCGGGTTGTAGCTGTACCGTATGCCCGAGAACTGCAGAAAGAAGGTATCTCCGGCGGACTGCTCCAGGAGTACGGCCATCTCCAACATGCGGCGCATCTCTTCACCGCTTACGTAGAAGGACACGATTGGAAGGCCGCCATAGCCGTCGGTTCCGTATCCCAGGCTTATGGCATCGGCAATCTCGTAGAAGGATATGTTCCCCCGGGAGTGCTCCATGGTCCCGGGCGAAACGCTCTTTCTGATGACGCCGTTAGCCGTGACTGCTATGACGACCTTTTCCCCGATGATTGCCTCCGTGACCAGTCGCATGGCGTCGCTAATGAAGTTGCCCAGCGGAGTCTCGTTGAGGCGAGGCTGATTGGACAGGACGAAGTCGGACCTGGCCACCGTATTCATGATATCTTCGAACTCGCCGTCGGTCACCTCGCTTATGTGCTCGTTCAGGATGAGGGCGTACTTCTCCACCAGACTGTTGATGCCTGGATGACAGGCAAACGTGTCATCGATGGGAATCAGAAATGGACTATGGTTGTTCTCATTGCGCACCCGCAGCTTGCCGGTACCTGTATTGTAGGCCAGTTCGAGTTGCCCGAGGTACTCCCCCAGGGAACCGGCCTGGACGATGAGTGTATCGCCCTGCAGTATCGGTCTGTGAAGCGCGGTATGACAGTGTCCTCCCACAATGACGTTGATACCCGGCACCTCCCGGGCCAGTGCCCTGTCGCTGCGTACTCCCGAGTGAGTGATGGCTACGATGACATGTGCACCCTGAGCCTTCAGTTCCTGTACGGCCTGACGGGCCACAGCGTGCTCGTCCAGGAACTCCATCCCGCCCGGGTCACCGATCAGTGAAACGGCGTCTTCACCCATGAGGCCGAAAACGCCTAGCCTCAGCCCGTTCTCCAGTTCGAGTATCTCGCTGGTCCTGAGAAGATCAGGGGCAGCCAGGGGGTAGTCGGGTGGCGCTACGGCATTGGATGCAAGTACCAGCGTTGTCGCATGGGCTTCAGGATATCCTGCCTCTATAAGGTACTGCGCCAGCACGTCCGGGCCGTAGTCATACTCGTGGTTACCGATGATAACCACATCGTAGCCAATCTCCTGCATGATGGTGAGCTCCGCGGCATAACCCTGGAGGGTCAGCCAGGCGAAGGCAGAGCCGGCCAGGAAGTCACCGGCGTCCAAGAGCAGAACAGGCTCCTCTTTGCCTGCGCGGATCTCATCGACGGCTGTGGCCAGACGGGCAAGGCCACCTATGGTGGGGTTAGCTTTCTCGGGATGGTAATCCACCGCCGGCGAATGAGGTATCAGGGCAGAGTGCAGATCATTGGTGTGCAGTATGGTGAAGTGTAGCTCCCGGGTATCACCGGCTTCGGCCCTGACATAGTCGGGGGTCACGAGGAGTGAGAGGAGTAGGAAGATGGTCATCGCAGTCCAGAGCACTCCTGCAAGCGCTCTGAACGAGCTGTGTCTGTTGCGCTTCAACGGTCTGCCTCAGTAATGCGATAGCACAGACCCGTCTGTAGCTGCCGGAAGCCGGCCACCTGGGCCTGCCGGCTCATTGTTCTCTCAGAGGGCGACTTCGGTTGGTTGCCAGAGGAGGCTCAAGCTGCTCTGACTGAGACTCACGACGACGTATCTGGTTGCGCCCTCCATAGCCCCTGCGACCATTGCAGCAGGTTCACCAGCGGGTTGATCAGTGTCTCCCTTACCACCGCACGCAGGAAATCACTCTGCGCTATGAACTCTGCCACCGGGGGGCCGAGTCGGTAGTAAGCGGCGACAAACTGCGAACCGGGCGTGCCCCTGATCAGTACCTGGTCCCGGAAATCCCGCAAGACGTCGAGTTGCATGGCTGTGTCTGTGCCGTAGGCCGCAGTGGCTATGAAGCAGAACATCCTGATGGGGTAGAAACCGACTTCATCGAAGCGCACCTCTCCTCCCTCAGCCCAACCGGTACCCTGGAGACGGATTCTCAGGTGAGTCGTTCCCACGGGCGCTTGCATAGTGCTGGTCTTCTGTACATAATACCCTTCGGTGTCGTCCGCGGAGAGTACTCTCGTCGCAACCAACTGCCTGCCCTCTTTGCCCTCCCAGAAATCGAGATAGATGACGCCCGTGACGTTGCCGAGAACGTATATCCAGCCCCAAGCTTCATAGGTCACCATGGGAGTTATGTTCTCGATCCACTGGGTGAGTATGTCGCCATGCCCGCCCACACGGGCTGCCCATTCCCCTGCGTAGATGGCCCCTGAATCCACGCGCTCAGCGTTTCCACTCAGGTCCCATTGCCAGGGGACTTCGCCCTCTCCCAACTCGAAGCCCGGGTTCAAGACCATCCCTCCGGCGCTCACGTGGCCGGCCGGCAGGAAGGCCACAAGCCCACTCAAGATGAGCAGACTCGCCGTCATAACCCTCATATGCCTACTCATGTGATGCCTCCGCTTACAGCAGGCTAGGCCTTCCAAAGCTGTAGCCTGCAGACGATATTATATCATGCTCTCTTGAGTGTCAAATGTTTCCTGCTTTGCCGCATCCCACGAGATCGGTCAGGCAATTCTTCAGCGCCTGCGGCTGTGTGAGCGGGCTGGACGAAAGTGGTTGCAGTTAGGCTTGGAGGGCTGAGATCGCAGCCTTAACAACTGAATAGCGGAAGGAAGGCAAGGTTCAAACACTTCACGATAGACTTCTCAGTCTACCGACCGACCTAGGAATCGTTGAGCTTCATGCTCATGACTCCCTAGAAAGGAGGTGATTCAGCCACACGTTCCCGTACGGCTGCCTTGTTACGACTTC
>JACUUR010000093.1 GCA_014859205.1 Dehalococcoidia bacterium
TTCCCCAAGATACTGAACTATCTGATTGGTATCTATCTCATCATTATTGGGGTAATGGCTATCATAGCATACCTCAGATAAGGATGAATCTGATAATCAGCGTTTTGCCTGTGTCCTGAATAATGCAGAGCGCCACTATCAGAAAGGCTTGCATAATAAGCAAACAGGCTCACTTCGCTGGGTAGCTAAGTGAGCAGTGCTGATAAGCAAAAGGAGGTCAACATGCTTGGTTTTCTCTGGCTCATTGCTCTTATCATCCTGGTCTTGTGGCTACTGGGCTGGCTCGTCGGCTTCATAGCGGGCCCGTTCCTCTGGGTTCTACTTGTGATTGGAGTCATCTTGCTGGGTTTCTGGTTGGTGCGGCGAAGAAGATAAGAATCGGGGCGACTCCATAACCCTGCCGGAAGTAGCATCAGACGCACCCCGACTTTGTCGGGGGAAGAAGGGAGGCTATCATCGTCCTGCCCACTCCTCCTTTGCCACTAATGGCGATTTTCATCCCTGAAACGGACAATTATATCCCGTCTCAACGAGAGAAATCAACATGCCGTGCTCTCGGGGTGCCCTGCGGCAGGCGAAACAGCGCCAGGACGCCGGGTCGAAAGGCAAGTTCTTGCAAGGGTTTCTTGGCTGTCACTTACTAAACCTTAACAGGATCTTAACATTTGGGTGTTAAACTCAACAGGGATAGTCGTTGAGAAAACAGCCGCTTGGATTGGCGCGGAGACGACTGAATCAACCCAGGGGGGTGATATATGAGGTGAGCCGTTAGAATGTAGGGACAACAATGGTAGGGAGGGGGGTGCGACGAGGCCTGCTGATTCCTTTCTACACAACAATAAACAAAAGGAGGTGAGGAGATGCGGAGACTATTGATGGTTTTTCTAGTGCTAGCTCTGAGTATTACCCTTGGCTTCGCGGGGCTTGGCTGCCCCGACAACGGTGAGGAACCAAACGGCGAGGAGCCCACAATAACCTCAATAACGGTAGGATGCAAGGGCTTCACCGAGCAGTTTCTCATCGGTGAGCTGATGAAGCAGATTCTGGAGGCCCGCCTGGAGGGCGTGACTGTCACGCTGGTAGATGGCCTCTCCACTTCGATGCTCAGAGATGGCATAGTGAGCGGTGAGCTTGACGTTATTGCCGAGTATACCGGGACGGCCTGGATGGTCCATTTCGGCGAGGAGTACACACCCGGAGTCGATAACAATGAGCTGTACGAGCTGGTAAGGGCCAGAGATGAGGACGAGAACGACATAATTTGGTTGGACCCCATCTGGAACAACAACACCTACGCCTTTGCCTCGTGGCCCGAGTTTGTGGAGGAACACGAACTGGTAACTCTGTCCGACCTGGCTGAGCTTTACCGTGAGATGGACGGGCAGATCGATACCTGTTTCACCGACGAATGGGATGTTCGCCCGGATGGCCGACCGGCGTTTGAGGAGCATTACGGCTTCACGTATGACCCGGATTATCTGCTTGTGGTAGAAGCGGGATTGACTCTGGGGGCTCTGCAAACGAAGGAAGTCGAGGTGGGGATGGTCTTTGCCACGGATTCGTGGATGGCCGAGCTCGGCTGGCACGTGTATCAGGACGACCTGTCTTTCTTTCCGCCCTATGATATGACTCCGTCCGTCAGGGCCGAAGTCCTGGAGGCGCTGCCTGAGATAGCCGACATACTTAACGAGCTGGTGGCCAGCTTCCCGGGTGGAGGCCAGGCTGCGACGCCCGCGCTAGTGGGTCAGGCGCAGGCGGTCTGGCAGGAGCTCAATCACATGGTGGACTTTGAGAACCAGTGGCCCGATGAGGTTGCCGAGTGGTGGTTGCAGGAGAACAACCTGATCTAAGAGTAGGCGCCCCCGTTCGCGGGGGCGCTGCTCCCCCCTTATCCCGAGCAGGCTTGATCGACCCCCTTCCTCAAGAACAGAATAATGAGAGATGCCTGGCAGATTCTGGTCAGACGACCGGAGGTGGTACTGGACAGGACCCTGGAACACCTTCAGATGGTTGGTATCGCCTGTGGTATAGCCATCGTGATCGGTGTGCCGCTGGGGATTTTTATCAGCGGCAAAGGGAAACGCAGACAGGCCATTGCTGATACGGTCCTCTACGTGGCGGAGATAGCCATGACCGTTCCCAGCATAGCCCTGTTCGGGTTTGTGATGGCCATTCTCAGCAGTCTGAATCTGCCGTCCCTGGGACTCCCTCCCGCTATCATCGCACTGGTCATCTATGCGCAGTTGCCCATACTACGCAACACCTACACCGCCATTCGTGGGGTGGACCCGGCCATCATAGAGTCGGGGAGGGGCATGGGAATGAGCGAAAGCCAGCTCCTGTTCAAGGTCAAGCTGCCCCTGGCCATCCCGGTTATTATGGCCGGCTTGAGGACCTCCGTCGTCGCCACCATTGCCATTGCCGCCATTGCCGCTCTGATCGGCGCCGGCGGGCTGGGGTGGTTCATACGCTGGGGACTGAGGCAATACCGGATGGACCTGATCATTGTGGGATCGGTTAGCGTCGCCATCATCGGCATTCTGTTCGACGTCCTTATGCACCGGGTAGAAAGATGGGTTACCCCCAAGGGGTTGAAAAGGAGCGTGCGGCAATGATCAGGCTGGACAAGGTCAGCAAGGTCTATCCTGACGGGACCCGGGCGGTGATTGACGTGAGCTTCGAGGTGCCCGACGGCGAGTTGTGTGTGCTGCTGGGACCCTCGGGCTGCGGCAAGACCACTAGCATGAAGATGATAAACCGTCTTATCCCTATCACGGAGGGAGAGATATACATCGATGGTAAGAACACCGGCGAGATGGATGAGAATGAACTGCGCAGGAATATCGGCTATGCCATTCAGGATATAGGCCTCTTCCCCCATATGACGGTGGGGCAGAACATAGAAACGGTCCCGGTGCTAAAGGGCTGGTCCAAGGTGGAACGGGCCAAAAGGGCGGAGGAACTGCTTGAGTTGATGGGGATGCCCCCGGGAGAGTTCAAGAACAAATATCCCAGCGAGTTATCCGGCGGCCAGCGCCAGCGGGTGGGGGTCGCCCGATGCCTGGGAGCCGACCCCTCACTCCTGCTCATGGATGAGCCCTTTGGTGCCATTGACCCTATTACCAGGGTCAGACTTCAGGGCGAGTTTCTGAAGATACAGGAAGTGCTTAAGAAGACCATCATATTCGTAACCCATGATATCTATGAGGCCATCAAGATGGGCGATAAGATAGCCCTGATGAATGAGGGGCGGCTGGTGCAGTATGGCACTCCTGCGGAGTTGCTATATAGGCCTGAGAATGAGTTTGTGGAGAGCTTTGTCGGCGCCGATCGCGCCCTGAAAGGGCTGCAATTGCTCCGTGTCAAGGAGATAATGACTGACACTGCGCCCACGGCGAAGCCCGATGAGAAGGCGGAGGCTGTTCGAGCCAGGATGGAGCAAGAGGGGATAGACTGGTTGGCGGTGGTTGACATCGGCGGCAGGTTCGTGGGTGGAGTTAACAGGCTTGACCTGAGCGGGGGCAGGACGGTTAAGGAGGTCATGAGTCCTCCCGCAGCGGCGCCTGTGGATGCTGTGCTGAATGAAGCCATCTCGCTGATGTTGGGCAGCGGGCTGAACACCCTGGCCGTCGTCGACCGTGACAGGAAGCTGCTGGGAGTGCTGACCTTTGACGCTATACGTGAGGCCCTGGCCAAACTCGGTCAGAGGGGAGAAGACCAATGAGGCGCTGGATCATCTTCATCTCCTTTCTAGCTGTCTGTGTGGGGCTTACGATCTGGGTCACCGAGATGAAGAAGATAGGCATCTACCCCACATTCACCTATCAGTATCTCTTGAGGGAAGCCCGGGTCCATCTGCTGGACCTGGTGTTCCCATCGGTACTGCTGGCCATCCTCATCGCCGTGCCCCTGGGGGTCCTTATCACCCGGTCCGGGCTTAAGCGGTTGGCCTCACCGGTAATGGGCATCGTCAGCGCAGGGATGGCCATTCCCAGCATGGGCGTAATAGCCATTATGGTTCCTATTCTCGGCCTGGCTGTTTTTCAGGCTTTGGGGCTCAAGTCCTTCGGCACCCATCCGGCGCTGGTGGCCCTGGTTACCTGGGGGGTGCTGCCCATCCTGCGTAACACGTTTGCAGGCATAAACAACATCAGCCCGGGAGTTCTGGAGGCCGCCCGGGGGATGGGTATGACCCGCGGGCAAATCGCATGGAGGGTAGAGTTACCCCTGGCACTGCCCGTGATAATGGCAGGGATAAGGATCACCACGGTCATACTCGTGGGCACCGCCGCTCTGGCAGCCATAGTCGGCGCCGGCGGTTTGGGTCGCATAATACTGGCCGGCGTGAACAACGGGGTGCCGTTGATCACACTGCAGGGGGCTGCTCCCGTGGCAGCCATAGCCATCGTCCTGAGCACCATACTGGGATATGTGGAGAGAAGGCTCACGCCGCGAGGGGTGAGCATCGAGACCGCGTTCTAAGGCCCCGCATGCCGGCCCTTCCCTTTGAGCATCTCCCTCCTACGATCATCGTGTTCACATCGCGCGGCGGCTTTCTCTCCCTAGTCACGACTCACAAGAGATCGAAATCCGGAAATGCCGTGTCGGTTAGGCGCTGCCATACGGGAGTCGCGCTACACGAACGCCCGAACCCGTCGATCTCATCTACCCACTCCCGAACGTCTCAACCGCGGGCGACTCTGTTATGCCTGTGGTCCTCACGCTAGCACGTACTGCGATCGGAATCATCACCGACTTTGCGGTTATCTATGGATAGTGTTAGGGCATCAACCTGTCATGCGTCAGGGACGTGTTGCGTCAAAAGTAAGTGTTACCGAAGTCCTCCTCGTTGCGTCATAATTC
>JACUUR010000094.1 GCA_014859205.1 Dehalococcoidia bacterium
ACTAATTCTGACGCATCGATACCCTTTTCGGTAACAGTTATTATGAGGCAATTCGAGGGATTGACAAAAACGACGCCTTGCCCTAGAATACGAAATGTAAGCCTGGGCTAACATTTACGACGGGGTGAAGCATGACCGGCAGAAGCGATGACAGACCGACCCCATCTCTGGAAGACTACCTAGAGGCCATTGCTGAGTTGAAGGCAGAGGGCGGGAAAGCCACGGTAACGGCGCTCGGCAAGGTCATCGGTGTGAAGAAGCCAAGCGTACACTCGGCGATGAAGAAACTCGTTGAGGCCGGGTTGGTAACTCATGAGAAATATGGTGATGTGCGGCTGACGCCGGCGGGTGCCAGGATTGCCGACGAGGTTTGCCGCCGCCATAAGGCGCTCTTAAGCTTCTTGGCCAATATCCTGATGGTTGACCCGACGATAGCCGAGCAGGATGCCTGTAAGATGGAGCATGCCTTAAGTGAGGAAAGCATACACCGCCTGGAGAAGTACATCAGTTTCGTCAGGGAGTGTTACCCGGGCAGCCCGGAATGGGGAGATATCTTTGACCGCTATGTAGACCAGGGAAGAGATGAGAGGACAATACCGGACGGGGATGGTGTCAGGCACTGACGTTTTGGGCTCCATAGTGTTAGACCAGCGTTACTTCTACGGACACTTAGCGGTTGACGGATGCTTTCCTCATGCTAACCCGCGGCACTCACTTGCCAGTGCGTGAGAGGAAGATCCGGTTCGGAAATGTATAAAGCCTTATCTGTCAAAGGAGGATACCACCATGGAAACCCTCCTGTATAGCTTCTTTGCCGGGATTTCCACTGTACTAGGTGCGGTGATCATCCTGGTGTTTGGAAGACCTGGTCCCAAGCTGCTATCCGCTTTGTTAGGATTCGCCGGCGGTGTCATGCTATCTCTTGCACTCTTTGATCTCATGCCGGAAGCATTGGAGCAGGGCTCCATGCTGATTGCAGCGGTGGGGTTCGTGCTGGGTGCCGGCATTATGCATGGGCTGGACCGGTTTATTCCTCACGCCCACGTCTCTTCGAACCACCAGGCAGCATTCGAGAATGTGCCTGAGGCTACCGAATCCAGGCAGGAAATACTGCGGGTCGGCTACCTGGTCTTTTTTGGACTTGCGTTGCACAACGTGCCCGAAGGGCTGGCAATCGGAGCAGGCCTGGAGGCCAGCCCGGTGCTCGGTCTATATATTGCCATTGCTATTGCACTGCATAATGTTCCTGAAGGCATCGCGGCAGCTGGAATACTGAGGGCGGGGGGCCTTTCGAAAGCCAGGGTGCTTCTTCTGACCCTGATCATCGGCCTGATGACGCCGCTGGGGGCGGGGCTGGGTCTGATATTCTTTCGTATTTCCCCTCTGTTCATCGCTATCGGTATGGCATTTGCCGCCGGAGCTATGGTCTATATAGTCAGTGATGAGCTCATTCCGCAGTCGAATAAGCTGAACAGCCATGTCTCAATTGGAGGGTTCATCCTGGGATTGATGCTGGTTTTCATTATGACCGCTTAAGCTAAGCCAAGGTGACGCTGACCCCATGCCGCAACTCTGACGCCTGCATCAGCCTCCAGTTGAGGTCTCCGCTGCTCCCTGGGTGCCCCGGCACTACCGGCCAGGAGGCTGCTCGGCCTCCTTTGAGATAGACTCACTCCTCCCTCGCCGCAGCCACCTTCACTTCGGTCCTCTCAAACTCACCCTTCCGTTTCACCAGGAATATCAGGGCCAGTATGCCGGGAACACCCCAAGGTGTCCAAATACTGGCGGCATGTAACACCCGGGTGGCGGTGTCAATATGATGCCGGTAAAAGGGGTCCTGCCAGATCCCGACAGCGCTGGTCGCCCCGGCAACAACCATCCCGATAGCTGCCAGTAAGGCCCACCAATAGGCCCTCCTTCGTAACACGCTGATGCCGGCTGCAACAACCAGCACTGAAAGGGCCAGCAGTATCCACGCCTGAACCGTAGCCCCAAAGTCGAGTTGTATGTGGACGATCAACCACATAGCTACAAATAGGATGCCAGGCACAAGCATGATGATTCCCGCAGCTTTTCTCATTCTGCCCTCCTGTCACAAGCTCCTGCGATATCCACACCATAGACCAGCGACTCAAATGTGTCAAGAGTTAGTCAGTTTTGAGGGACTGCAGAACTGCCAGGAGACAATACGTTTAGGCCTGGCCAAGCGGGACGTCAACCCGACCACGGGCCACAGCACGTTCCCAGGCTCTGTGTTATCCGGCTCAGGTCATCGTGTATTCTTCCTGAGCATCGGTCTTTGTCTTGATCGCTGCCTGCGCCGCGACCAGCTTGGCTGCCTGAATACGGAAAGGGCTACAACTGACATTGTCCACGCCGATGCCGTGGAAGAAGCGAATGGACCTGGGTTCACCGGCCTGCTCACCGCAGACGCTGATCTTGATAT
This sequence comes from Dehalococcoidia bacterium, assembly GCA_014859205.1. GTDB lineage: Bacteria > Chloroflexota > Dehalococcoidia > GIF9 > AB-539-J10 > RBG-13-51-36. Next base: position 2,447 of record JACUUR010000094.1, read on the forward strand.
GCCTCTTGGCCCGCCGCGCCCAGAATATGGCCGTTTCCATCAACCTGCCTACTCCCTTGGCGTCGATCACTTCAAACGGGTTATCCTGGAGCAGTTGGGCCTGCAGGTATGTGGTCAGGAACTTCTTCTCCGCATCCTCTCGACTGAAGGAGTAAACGGCTTGAGTGAGATCATTGGTGCCAAAGGAGAGGAAATCGACCTCGTGCGCGAGTTTGCCCGCCCTCATGCAGGCACGGACGGTTTCCATCATGATTCCCAGCCTGATCCTCCTGTTGCCGAGCAGGTTCTGCACCAGCAAGACCTCCTGCGCGCTGACGACCTGCGGTATCATGATCGAAACATCTGCCGGGACCTCGTCAAGAGCAGCCTCAATGGCCCTGATCTGCATCTTGTAGATCTCCGGGTGAGTTGCCGCCAGTCTCACCCCCCGGTGCCCCATCATGGGATTCACCTCCTTGAGGTCGGCAACCCTTTGTCTCAATGACGCATCCTGTATTTCGTGCTCCGGGGGCAAGAACTCGTGAAGGGGCAAGTCCAGAAGCCTCACGATTATGGGCAATCCCTGCAACTCCCTGAACAGCGCAACAAAATCCTGCCTCTGGAGGCCCTCCAGGCTCTCGATTGCCCTGGCCTTGGCGTCGGGACTGTCGGCCAGCAGGAAATCTCTTATCATGGAGAGGCTTTTGGGTTCATTGAACATCCGCTCAGTTCGGCAAAGCCCGATGCCCTCAGCGCCAAACTGCACTGCCCGCGATATCATGTCCGGAGTGTCGGCATTGGCCATCACTCCCAGATGTTTGAAGCCGTCGGCCCAATCCGTCAGCCTCTTCAGCCCTGGAGGCAGATCAACTTCACCTAACTCCAGAGCGCCATCGTAAACGTTGCCCGTGGTTCCGTCGATGGTTATCTGATCACCCTTCTTGATCCGTCGGCCCCCTACTTCGAAGCGCTGCTCCGCCAGGTTGATCAGAATGTCGCTCGCCCCGCAGACACAGGGCTTGCCCATAGCCCTGGTAACTATGGCGGCATGAGAGGTCAGGCCTCCCTTCTGCGTCAGGACACCGTGACTGGCGACGATTCCCAGAATATCGTCGGGGCTGGTCTCAGGTCGCACCAATATCACCGGCACAGTCTTCTGGGCCAGAGACACAGCTTCAGTCACATCGAATACCACGATGCCGGTGGTGGCTCCTGGAGCCGCATTCAGTCCCTTGGTGAGGGGTTTGTATCGCTCGGGCGATTTGATCTGCCTGTGCAGCAATGCCTGCAGGTCCTCGGGCCTGACCATGAGAAGCGCTTCCTGAGGTGTTATTACATTTTCATCCACCAGGTCGATCGCTATCTTGACCGCTGCATAGCCGCCTCGCTTTCCGCTCCTTGTCTGTAGAATATAGAGTTTGCCCGACTCAACGGTGAACTCGATGTCCTGCATATCCCGAAAATGCAGTTCAAGGGCATCGCCGATCCTCTCCAGTTCTTGGTACACCTCGGGCATCCGCGAGGCCAGGGCACTGACCGGCTGCGGCGTCTCCGAGCCGGAAACCAGTTCCTCTCCCTGTGCTTGATGAAGGTACTCACCCAGGATGCCCTTTTCGCCGGTGCTGGGATCGCGCGTGAATATCACCCCCGTACCCGAGCTTGAATCTTTGTCGCCGAAGACCATTGCCTGAACTATGGCTGCGGTGCCCAGATCAGCAGGAATGCGATTCATACGGCGGTACTCAATGGCCCGCGGGCTATCCCAGGAGTCAAACACCTGCTTCACTGCCTTCCTGACCTCCTGAATGTCCTTAAGGTTGAGCAGCGTATCCATCATGCCCGGCATGGACACGGGCGCCGATGAACGGACCGATACCTGGAGTCCCTGACCCAGTTTCTGGCCGGCCTGATTCTCAATGGCGGAGACGGCGGCTTCAATGTCCATCTCGGGCACAACACCCGTATTCCTGTATTGCCGATAGGCGTCGATGGACACCACAAAACCGGGCGGCACCGGCAGGCCTAACCTGGTCATAGTCACCAGGTTGGCCCCTTTGTTTCCCAGCAGGTCGCTGTCGCTGCAACCGTCAGTAAACGAATAGATGTAGCTCAAATTGCCTTCCTTTGGTTCCTTGAGAGGAACGGCATCCTTTTGGAGTTCGTGATTCCCCGGGTGGAGTTCGGGCAGCATCACGCCGAACTCGTGGCTCTGCCCTTATGTCAACTCTGCGCTAATTGTATCCACGCACTGAGTCGACGTCAAATCCACACAGTGGTCGGCTGCGATTCTGAGCTATCGTTGCATCTCCCCGTTGTGGATTGTTACAATGGGAGAAGCTCAAT
>JACUUR010000095.1 GCA_014859205.1 Dehalococcoidia bacterium
CCCGCTCTTCTTGCCTGACACCAACTCGGCCAGCGTGCCGTGCACCTCGTCAAGGCTGTAGATACCCGCGGTGATCGGGACGTTGATCTCGCCACTGTGAACCGCCTGCTCCGTATCGTCCACAACCACGATTGCTTCCTTAAGTATCGATGGTTCCAGTTCCTGCTTACCCTGAGCATCGGCGCCGACCGCATTGATATGGGTCCCTGGGACTATCCACTCTCCCTTGACCACGGGCCTGCGAGAGGGGGTCAAAGTGCACAGGATATCCGATGCCGTGGCCTCCTCTATTGAGCACTTACGAATCGAGAACTCCGGCAGGGATTGAGCCAGCCTGTCCACGGCAGCCTCGGCAATGTCAAAAGCGTTGATCGAGATCGGGCTGAACAGCTCGGCGTGGGCAAGTATCTGCGTGTATGCCTGATGACCGGCACCGATCACCCCGATGGTGCCCGAATTCCTGCGGGCCAGGTACTTCGAGGCCACGGCTGCGGTAGCGCCCGTGCGGAAGGCCGTGATCTCGGTGGCGTCCATGATCGCCAGCGGGTATCCTGTCTCCGGGTCATTATAGACCATGATAGCCATCACCGAAGGCAGATTGCGAGACGGATTCTGGGGATGAACGTTCACCCATTTCATTCCGGCAGCCCCGGGCAGGGCGGCGGGCATGGCCCGAAAGTCGCCGTGCTCAACGGACAAATATAACTTGGGGGGCATATTGGCCTTACCCTCGCCCCACATCCTGAAGACATCTTCCACCACCTTGACGACATCCGACATCTTCATCAGAGTGTTGACGGCTTTCCTATCTAACAGAAGCGTAGGCATAAGCTATTGAACCTCCTGGTGATTAGTGGGGGGCTTCGCTGCTCAGTTTACCCTGCCCCACCCGCACAGTCAAGGCACAGGTCGCTCCCGGGCTCACCGCAACTCTCCGCCCGCCATAGCGCGCTCAGACCAGATTCGCAGTTGCTCTTCCCTAAGCTCTTGTCGTTCGTTTGCGGCTCAGAGAACCTGAGGTGTGTCTCGATCCGCCGGCCACCGGCACAGCTGAGATTGCGCCTCTCTACCGTTAGGCCGAGGGCAACAACCCTGATCTGCCCGGTATCGCGGGCAAGCCTAACTCAGGGTTGTTGCTCTGTTTCGGCGGCGACAGACTGGCCGGCAGGCTTGGGCCGGCTCAGCACTGCGCCGATGATGGACAGGACACCGGGAAGCAGCATCATACCTGTCAGTGTCATAATTATCCCTCCAGTCACACCCTGTTTGAATCCGGACCTACCCCTCCTCGTCTTCCGCCATGCGGCCAGGGCGAGAATCCAGCCGGGGAGTCCGAGAAAGACGACCGACATAGCGAGCACGTCCAGCCACCAGAAATGAGGTCCTATTGCAGGCACCTCTCCACTAAGAACCACACCTATGAAGAACCCTATGGCAGTTACCACCCAAACCGCTCCGCCCAGAATCCAGCCGATCAGCAAGGCGGCCATGCCGTTCCTCGCCTCCAAAACTCTCTTGGGCTTGAGTCTGCTCCATATCAAACCGACCAGGGCGCCGAAGGCGAGGGTGGAGACGATGCTAATCGATGCTTTTTTTAAGCGACGCCAGGGAAACCACTGTACCCCACACCATAGGGCCGCTCATACCATCGTCGGGCCATCCAACGGTTGTGTAGATAACACCGACGGCACCGATTATCCAGAGGAACGACGCGAGCACCAACCCCTTCACAACGCTCCTGCCGTTGGGCAGATGATCGTGCAGAGCAGCAAAAACCGCCCCGAACACAAGTCCTCCCACAATGCGCATGATTATTCTGGTAACGATCATTGCCGGAACCGCTACCCAGGGTCCTATGCCCAGGTCAAGTCCGGCTGCCGTCGTAATGGCCCAATACCTATGGGATATGCCGGTGAGTTCAAGTATTACTGTGATAACCAAGAAGACGATTGCGGCGATAATCCCAGCTTTGATGCCCCGTCGGAAATCAGTCATTTTCCAACTCTCAACTCACTAATTTATTCTTAGACTATAAGGTATCACCTGCACCGCGTGGTGTAAAGTCTGAGGATATGGTTCACTGAATTACCCTGTAGATCTCCAGGATAACCCAGGCTGCCTAACAACGTAAAGCCGTTATACGGGGGGGTACCCAGAGGAGGGACTAAAATGAGAACGAAGAATCCGATAGTTATCATCGCCCTGATTGGTCTGGCTATCATTGCTGCCGTTGCCGCCTATACTCTTCTCAAGCCTGAGCCTGAGCCCATAGTCAGTTCTGCAGCTTACGGATATTATCACCAGCATTCCAGAGTGGGCGAGCTACGGCTCTCAGCGGTTGACACCGCCACCTATCAATTCGAAGGTAACTTCAGCATACATACTACGGCCGGAAGAATCCGGGACAATTTTCACGGAGAACTTGGCGATTTCAGGTCTTCGGTGCCTCCATTGAGGTCAATGGGCAGGAGTAATGGCGACTGGGCAATGCCTTTTCCGACGGCGCTAGATGCAGCCGTTTTCGTGCACACAACCGCTGAGATGACGTCATGGCTACCACCGGAGCATTGGGGATCGATCGACGCGGGGTACTCAGAACAGTTCACGTACCGCATACCTTTTCTGGTTGGTGGGCCGCAGCTAACCGTGAGGATGACCATCACCGGAAGCGAGGACGTTGTGGTTCCCTCTGGTACCTATAGAGATTGTTTCGTGGTGAACGGGACACAGGCTGAAATGGGACTCGAGATGACGCTCTGGGTAACCGAGCAAGGCCTTGTACCCCGGGCGGAAATCACGATGGACGTGCGGGGCATCGATCCTGTCACATTGACGCTGAAACTCGAGCATTATGAGCAGAAGGACGATGAAACGCCCTAGCGCGATTCCGGAAACTGGCACCGCACGCGGACACGGGGTTCGGTCCACCGGGTTGTACAAGGGCAGCAATCGGGCGAATTGCTGCTCTTCAGTGCTGTAGGATGCCGTGAATGCATACAGAGCCAGCCAAGTAGGCTATTTGACGCACCATGATACCCCCCATAGTGTCGGCCAAGAAAGGGGCCAAGAGCGTTCCGCCTGAGCGGGCGCAGTTCGCCGGGAGGCGAAGGCCCGGGGCTCCTGTACGCGCAGGTGAACTGAGGAGGTGTAACGATGCAACCAGCAACCATAGTAGTCCATGGAGCAACCCTGATCGACAGTACCGGGCGGAAGCCGATCGAGAACGCCAGCATCGTCATCCGGGACGATGTGATCGTGGGTATCGAGACCGGATCCAGGCGCGACTGCCCTGAGGGAGTGCAGGTAATCGACGCCCGGGGAAAGTTCGTGATCCCCGGATTGTGGGACTCTCACATCCACATCGGAGGAAGCGCAGGCGGGCTTGGCTTCGGGTGATGCAATCTCAGAATCGGTCTAGGTTCTGTGGCTAGATCAATTGTGGCTGTGTCCGTAGGCTGTCTAACTACATCTAACCAATCGTTTACGGATAACCTGACCCCTGCCTTCTCTGCGGGCGTCTTGCCCTTGAGAGAGGTATGCGGCCTGAAGTAGTTATAGTGAATCAGCCAGCCTTCAATGAATCTGTGGGCGGTATCTGGCCTCTTCAAGCCCCGCAACACCTTTGTGCGATCTTTCAGAGTGCCTTGAAATCGCTCGATTAGGTTCGTGTTAGCCTGAACGTCAAAGGGCGAGCCTTGTTTGTGTTCGGAATCCGCACCGAAAGCTAACTCAATGCCATCAAGATAGGCAGCCAACTTGTCAGTCATTACCACCTTTGGGGCCTTACCAGCACGTTCAGCTGCCTTCTCCATTAAGGCTCTCGCTTCCCTCGTTCCCCTGTTCGGCGATAAATGAGAAGCTAGAAGGAAGCGAGTGTCAGCGTCTATGCAGTCGAATAGCCAATACTTCTTGCCATTTATCTTGATTACCGTCTCGTCAGCGATCCATGTATCACCGACGTTTGGGCGGGTATCTCTTACCTTGTGCTCCGCTTCTCTTATGAAGCGGTTGAGCCATCGGTATATCGTGCTTACCGACGGGCTGTAGCTATGTTGTTGTTCTATGTTCTGCCTGACTTCGTTGAGCGACATGCCGCTGAAGTATGACTGCAAGGCATCCCCAACGTGCCTGACAGGGCTTCGCATCTTGGGCAGAGCGAAGTTACCAGCGAACTTCCGCTTACAGTCACGGCAGTAGAACCTCTGGCTCCCCTTATACCTACAATAGAGCCACAGGTTATTCGAGCCGCAGTACTTACACTTGAAGTCCTCTGCTAGAACGTATCTACTAACCATCCTTCGCTTGCCTCTTCTCGTGATACAGTAGACATCCGTTATCTCCATACCTAGAGGTTAACAGAGAAAACCAAGCAACCGTCAACTTCGGTTGAATAGACACAGGTCGCATGTTAGAGTTCCCTTCAGATGAAGTTTGACGTTAGCGTCATTGCTAAGAGCTTCCCTACGATTTGCCTCATTGTGGGGGCCTTTCTGTTGGTTGGCTCCGTGAAGCTTGGTTTCGGGTTAGGGATTGGCTTCGTGGGCGGACTACTAATCGTCGCAGCAATCTGCTTATACGTGTATTATCTGAAACGGAGATACCAATAGATAGACAGGTGGCAAGCCAGCCAGCAGCCCAACTACGAACCACAAAGCACTACTCATCTAACTCATTCCCTCTCAACCACAGCGGAAGAGAAGGGTGGGCATTCCCACGTTGACAAACATCACATATCCTGTTATACTATGACAGTAG
>JACUUR010000096.1 GCA_014859205.1 Dehalococcoidia bacterium
ACTCGCCCAGTATCTGAACGGCAACCCTCCTGGTCCTGGGGCGGTTATCGAAGTCCACGAGAATGATCTGTTGCCAGGTGCCCAGGGTCAATTTCCTGTTCATGAAGGGTACTACCAGCGAGGGACCGAGTGCGGAAGCGCGTACGTGGGAGTGCCCATTCCCGTCCCCCCAGGTCCTGTCATGCTCATAGGGAATATTCCTGGGCATCAGCCTGTCCCACATGCTGCTGAAATCGGCCAGCAGGTTCGGCTCATACTCTATGGTGGTTATACCCGCCGTCGACCCGACCACAAACAGGGTGACGATTCCGCTGTCAACTCCCGATCGCTGCACATGCCCTGCCACCTGAGAGGTGATATCGATGATGTGGCAGTCGCCCTTTGACTCCAGGGTGATGTCCTCCGTTATCACAGTCATAGCCTCACCTCCTGCCAGATGATGTCGTCTAGCTCGAAGACGGGCCCGTCACGGCAGACCCGTTTCAGGCCTTTCTTCGTCTTTATGGTGCAGCCGTAGCAGGCCCCAAAGCCACAGCCCAGCCTCACCTCGAGCGAGACCTGGCACCTCTTCAGTTTGAGATTGTGAGGGGACACAAGACCCTCCCTTGTGCCGCGAGATTCTTGGTCCCGACTGCATCGGGACTCAGAGTGATAGGTTACTCCTGCCATGGCTTCGTACATCGATAAGGGACCACAGGCATACACCTGGTCGGTCCCGTCCAGCAGATCGGGCAGAATGCCCGTGGCCATGCCTGTCTGGCCCGCGCTACCATCCTCGGTGACGGCGACGAACCGGACTCCCTCGGGTAAGGTCGGAAGGCGTCTCTGACCGGCGGCGACGGCGGAGGAACCTTTCTCGCCGACGGCCCAGGGATATAGCTGGCTGGCGGTACTCACTCCGTGAACCAGGGTTATCGCGTGCAGCGACGCTGCATACTGCGTCAGGAAAACCAGCGGGGCAATGCCCATGCCTCCCGCCACCAGTAGTAAGTGCTGGGACTGTTCGGAGTCTCCCGGAGGAAGGCTGAAGCCATTGCCCAAAGGGCCGAGGATGTCTACTCTGTCGCCTGGCTGCCTCTGTGACAGCCAGAGCGTGCCCTTGCCGGCCACTCTGAAGAGGAGGGCAATCTCTGGCGATGCAACATAGTGAACGCTCAGGGGGCGGCGCAATATGAGGTCTCCACACTGCAGGGTGATGAACTGTCCCGGCTTGACCGAGCACGCTATGCCCGGTGCCTCAATGCGCATAAGGTGTACGCCGGGCATGACCTCCGCCGTATCAGTTACGGTGCTCGACACTTGTTCCATGTCAGGATCTGAACTATATCAGGGTTCTACGAAGAAGCAAAACGACCGTGGCTGAGTCCGAAAGCGAAGCTTTTCTCCATCTCAAACAGTGCTGCTTATCCTCAATCCCTGCCTCTTGGTCCTGTCAAGTAATCCCTCAGGGGTTGCACGTTGAAGGTCTGGCTGCTGCCTGTCACCGCTCCTATGGCCACACGAGCGGTATCCAGGGAGGTGAAGCAGGGTATCCTCTTCTCTGTGGCAGCCCGTCTGATAGCGAATCCATCCTGGAGTGCTACGCGCCCGCCCGTGATAGTGTTGATCACCCCGTTTACAGAGTGGTCCCGTATGACGTCGACAACGTTGGGGTGCCCCTCGCTCAGTTTCTTGGTCACCATTCTCACCGGGAGCCCCATGGACTCGATCATCGCTGCGGTGCCTTCGGTGGCATAGAGTTGATGGCGAGATGAATGCAGTCGCTTGATCAGAGGCAGGGATTCAGCCTTATCTCTATCCGCAATGCTGAGCAGCAGCCTGCCTTCTTGAGGCAGCATCAGGTCAGCGGCCAGAAGTGCCTTGACCAGTGCTGCCTCAAAGCTGTAATCGATGCCCATCACCTCGCCTGTAGACTTCATCTCAGGGCCGAGGTAGCTGTCCACTCCGCTCAGTTTGGACATGGAGAAGACCGGCGCCTTTATGCCTACTACCTTTCCTCTTCGCCACAGCCCTCCATCATAGCCTTGCTGCCGGAGGCTGATGCCCGCCATTACCATGGTGGCTACCCTCGCTATGGGGATGCCGGTCACCTTGGACATGAAGGGCACAGTCCGGCTGGCACGGGGATTCACCTCAAGCACATATATCGATGAACTGCCATATTCCCGTAGAATCACCATCTGTATGTTCAGCAGGCCGCTAACCTCCAGTCCCAGGGCAATTCTGGTGGCATAGTAAACCAGGGTGTCCACTTCGTGACTGGTCAGGTTCACGCCGGGGTAGACGGCTATGGAATCGCCACTGTGTACACCGGCTCTTTCAATGTGCTCCATAACGCCGGGGATGAGGACCTCCTTTCCATCGCAGACAGCGTCTACCTCCACTTCCTTCCCCTGCAAGTACTTGTCAATGAGCACAGGATGCCGGCTGTCCATCTCGAGGGCCAGCGTGAGGTAGCGAATCAACTCGGTCTCGTTGTGCACGATCTCCATGGCTCGGCCGCCCAGGACATAGCTGGGGCGCACCAGCACAGGATAGCCCAGATCCTTGGCTATGTTGAGCGCCTCCTCCAGGGATCTGACCCCGGCTCCCGGCGGTTGAGGAATGCCCAGAGTGTCCAGGAAATCTTCAAAGCGGCGTCGGTCTTCGGCGATATCCGTGGCCTCGGCGCTTGTACCGAGTATGGGCAGATTGTTACGGGTCAGGATTCCAGCCAGGTTAATGGGAGTCTGTCCGCCGAACTGGACGATCGATGGCGGTGCTCCGATACCATCGGAGTTGCTGCTCTCATTCTCCAGTATGTCGCGGACGCCTTCCTCATCCAGGGCTTCGAAGTAGAGGCGGTCACTGGTATCAAAGTCTGTGGAGACTGTCTCGGGGTTGGAGTTGACCAGAATGCTCTTCACTCCCACTTCCCGAAGTGTCCAGGCCGAATGTACGCAGCAATAGTCGAACTCAATCCCCTGCCCGATGCGTATGGGGCCACTGCCGATAACAACGGCCTTGTGCCCCTCCAGAGGCGCGGCTTCGTTTTCCTGTTCGTAGGTGCTGTAGAAGTACGGACTCACAGCGTCATACTCGGCGGCGCAGGTATCCACCATCTTGTAGGTCGGGCGGATATGCCATTCATGGCGAAGTCGCCTTATCTGGTCCGGCAGCCTGTCGGCCAGAGTGCCGACCTGGGCATCTGAGAAGCCCAGTCTCTTTGCCTCCTGTAACAACTGCGGTTCCAGTGGGCGAGAAAGGAGTTGCCGCTCCATGTCGACAATGTTCTTGAGCTTGTACATGAACCAGGGGTCTATGCCGGTGACCCGGGAAAGCTCTTCAGGGGCGAACTCCCGTCTAAGGGCCGCCATGATCGCCCACACTCGTAAGTCGTTGGGGTGCAGCGGGTAGGACTGAAGCCCCTCCGCCTTGCCCCAGGCGGGGTCCTCCCAAAGCAGGGTGCGCCCGCCGAATTCCAGGGAGCGGATCGCCTTCTGTAGAGCGGCCTCAAAGCATCTATCAATGGCCATCACTTCGCCGGTTGCCTTCATCTGGCTGCCGGTGCCCCGGTCCCCCGAGGCGAATTTGTCGAAGGGCCACCTTGGAGCCTTGACCACGCAGTAGTCCAGGGCTGGCTCGAAGCAGGCCAGGGTCTTGCCGGTGACCTTATTGGCTAGCTCATCGAGCCTCTTGCCAATGGCTATCTTGGCAGAGACCCGGGCAATAGGGTATCCCGTGGCTTTGCTGGCCAGAGCTGAGCTGCGACTAACACGCGGGTTGACTTCGATTACGTAGTATTCGCTCTGTGCATCTGCCTGCCGTCGGGGACTCCATCTCTCCGCGACTATCGGACCGGGCGGCAAGGCAAACTGCACGTTGCAGCCACCCTGTATCTCCAGGGCTCTTATTATCCTCAAGCTGGCCGACCTGAGCATCTGGTACTCCCTGTCGGTCAGCGTCTGGGAGGGCGCCACCACCACGCTGTCGCCGGTATGTACGCCCATCGGGTCGATGTTCTCCATGCAGCAGATGGCAACGCAGGTGTCCGCAGCATCCCGCATGACTTCAAATTCTATTTCCTTCCAACCCAGAACGCATTGCTCAACCAGCACCTCATGACTCATGCTGGAGTCCAACCCGTTGGCAACGATCTGCTCGAGCTCCTTCATGGTGTGGGCAATGCCCCCGCCACTGCCGCCGAGAGTGTAAGAAGGCCGGATGATCAGGGGTAGGCCGAGTGACTGTGCCAGTTCTCTTGCCTCCTCAACCGACTTGACCGTGGCGCTTGCCGGCACAGGCTCGCCGATATCGGTAAGCAGTCGTTTGAAGAGAGACCTCTCCTCGGCCTTCTTTATCGTCTCTAAGGGCGTGCCCAGAAGCCTCACTCCATATGTATCGAGTATGCCGGCATCGGCCAGTTCCACTGCCAGGTTGAGCCCGGTCTGTCCACCCAGGGTGGGCAGCAGCCCATCAGGGCGTTCTCTGTCAATGATGCGGGCTATCACCTCCACAGTGAGCGGCTCGACATAGACGCTATCGGCGATGCCCTCGTCGGTCATGATGGTGGCCGGATTTGAGTTCACAAGGACGGTGGTTATGCCCTCTTCTCGCAACGCCCGACATGCCTGAGTCCCGGAGTAGTCGAACTCCGCTGCCTGCCCGATGACTATCGGCCCCGAGCCGATGACCAGGACCTTAGATATT
>JACUUR010000014.1 GCA_014859205.1 Dehalococcoidia bacterium
GTCCTCTCATAAAGGGGAACTCCGGGTTCGAATACCCTGGATCCTGCTTCCACCCATCTGCCCAGCGGTACCGGGATACGCCCGGCGTTGAGGAATCGCGATAGCATCTGAGCGGTACTCAGGCTCAGGCCGCTGATCTGTCCGCTCTCTATTATCACCTCCTGTACCGTGGGAGCAATGGGACGCCCCTCTTCGTCCAGGAGAGGCTCATCTCCGAGAAAGATGGCCATCTGCTTTCCCACCAAGCGGCCTGTTATCTGCTGCGAAAGCTGTCGTCCGACCTCGTCCCATTCGAATATCAACAGCGGCTTGCGGTCCCACTCATCTATAGTGACGAAGGTTCTTTCCTTGAAATACCTGCTACTTAGGACTAGATCCTTTGTTTCTCCGTTGACCGTGGCTGTTCCGACAGCAGGGATCCACTGTTGCTGTTCCTCGTCCCATTCCCTGAATTCGAGCACGGTGACAAGGCCAACCATGGCCTTGGCCTCCTCGATGTCAGCGATGCCCGGCAGCTGGATGGAGATGCTGTATTCTCCTTCGTAGGTCTTCACTTGGATGATGGCTTCCGCTATGCCCAGGGCATCTACACGGTTTTCGATTATCTCTTTCACCCCTCTCATGGTATCGGGCCTGTCCCTGGGTTCGACCTCGGTGAGATCGGCATGGTAGACCAGGTGACTACCTCCGGCCAGATCGAGTCCGAGCCTGAGCCCTTCCCTGCCCAGCACACTCCTGTCCAGCGGCACTATAGACCATAGGGCGAGGCCAAACAAAGCCAGTATCAGGATCAGCAGAGAGATGTTTCGACTTCTCAATTCAGTCTACCTTTGTCTTAGTTAGATTCCTGTTGACCTCGGGGCTTCCGGCATTCCGGGTAATCCTGTCTTGCTGCTTGCTGGAGGCTGCCAGTCTCCTCCGGACCAGGGCTAACGCCTCCTCCCTGGTGGTCAGTTCCCCACTGGCATAAGCCTCGTTGACCATGACCAGGAGTTCGCCAACCAGTGGTCCTGGCCCCAGCTCAAAGGCATGCATTATATCATGGCCGTCAATGAGTTTCACGGGCAAGGTCCTGGCTTGCTGCGCATCATGCTCCGCCAGTATGTGGTTCATCAACCGGCAATTCGCTGTCCATTCCTCCACAGATGCCAGGGGGCCGCGGCTGGCCAGATAGTCTGCCAGAGCCAGCAGCAGGACATCGATGCCGGCCTTGCCGGTATCTCTGAAGTAGCGGTAGACTGCCCTGCGGGTAGGCAGTTCTCCATTTGCCATCTGCACGGGGCGAAGGTGATGATAGACCAGGCTCTCCACCAGCCTGATCTCGCGATTGCTGAATCGCAATCGCTCCAGGATACTCGCGGTCATAGCGGCGCCTTGCTTGGTATGCCCCAGGAATCTGGCCCTGCCCGTGTCATCGACGGACTTGGTCATCGGCTTAGCGACGTCATGGAGCAGAGCTCCCAGCTTCAGTAATACCCTGTGAGTACTCCCGCTGGAGACCTCGCGGGACAGGTGGCTGTCTATCGCGTCCGACCAGGGAGCGGCAGCCAGCATGTCTCCCCTGCCATGTTCCCAGTTGCTTTCTCTGACGAGGAACTCCAGGGCGGCGACCGTCTGGACAGAGTGCTCGAACACATCCCAGAAGTGTACTGTGGGTTGATCGACTCCTTTGCCCGCTGCCAGTTCGGGGATGAGGGTCAGAAGCAGGCCCAGGCTATCCAGATATCTCAGGTGGCCAGCAGCCCCTGGCAGCCTGAGCAGCCGGACCAGCTCTTCCCTAACCCTCTCCCCTGGGACTTCGGATATGGCCCGGGAGCATTGGCGCATGGAGCGTTCTGTCTCTGGCTCTATGGCAAAACCGAGCTCGGCGGCCAATCTTACCGCCCGCAGCAGTCTAGCTGCGTCGGCCTGAAACACCTGTGTGCTAATCGCCCGCACCAACTTGTCGCTCAAGTCCTGCCGGCCTGAAAACGGGTCGATGAGTTTCACGGCAGATCGGTCTGCAGGCAGCGAATCTATTGCCCTTCCGGGGCTCGCATTATCCCCGGTGCGGGCCGAGACGAACTGCCTGAGCTCCAGCGCCATGGCATTTATCGTGAAATCGCGGCGGCCAAGGTCAGACCCAATGTCGCCGCTGAAGGGCGAGAAATCGAAATGCCACTCTGCTCGAGGAGACTCCCGGCTATTCTGCCCGTCTCCAGCCAGTACGACCCTTACTATGCCGTTGGCTTTATCCAGCAACACGAATGTACCGCCCACTGCTTGAGCTACTTCCCTGCCTATGGTTACGGGATCACAGCTTACCGCGATATCTATGTCGTGGGTCTTCCTTTCCAGCAGCCAGTCGCGAATGAATCCGCCTACGATGTAGCCCCGTTGTCCCCGGACGTCTAACAGGTCGGCTATCCTAACAAGGGCGGCGGTCAACTCGCGTTTGTCTATGGCAGACATGGCAGCAGATTATAGTCTTGCGTAGTTGGTATTGTAAAGGTTCGCCGACCGCCCTGAGGCTGAGGGGGCGTCATCTCGCCCCGCGGGTCGGAGTACATCTCATCAGTATAACGTCTGCCAGCGACGGGAGAGGTCGGGCCACCCTGTCTAAGACCTTCAGGATCTCATAGGAGATGAAGCGGGGGAGCTTGGCAAGTATATTGCCCAACAGGGGGACCCCGAAGAGGAGTGATATACCTTTCGTCTTCCTGATCTCGAAGTGCTGCTTCATCAGGTTACTCAGGAAAGGGTAGTCGAACTTATATGTATGGTCCGGTGGTAGCTCCCAGAGCTTCCTTTCCCTGGTCATTGAGGGGCAGAGGTACTTCGTTGCCGGGTATAGCCTCTTGCCCATGCGAAACCCCAGGCTATCAAAGTTAGCTATTGAGATTATCACCTCTCCGCCGGGTTTGAGCACCCGGGCGATTTCCTCCATTGTTTGACCGGGCGAGAAAAAATGGTCCAGCGCCCCCTTACACATCACCTTGTCAAAGGAGTGTGACTTGAAGGGGAGGCTTTCGCCTATCCCCTGGGCTAAGGCCACCTCGGCGCCGTTAGTGCTGAGATGCTTCCTGGCCCTGCCCAGCATGACATGGGATGGTTCCAGTCCGACCACGCTTGCGCCCTTCTGCCACAGGTGTGCGCCGTCGATGGCCTTTCCGCAGCCGACATCAAGTATAAGCTCGCCCCGGCGAGGGTCCACTTCTTCCAGAGTCAGGTTAAGCATCTGCCGGAACAGGAATTCCAGGCTGGGGTAGACTACCTCGGGCACAACATCGTCGTCAGTCCATTCCAGGTCGATCTTATCATGGGGTTGGCTCTGAGCCATGTTCTAGCTCCTTGCGCTCGTTTCTGAGCCGCTAAGATTGAGGTGGTGGCGTCGCCTCTGCTCGGTTGAGTTCATGTGAACCTCTGCCGGTGAGAATACCGGTTGAGATTGGAGACGGCTCTAGCTGCACGGTCCATGGAACAGAAGACAGGAATGGAAGCTTTGAGGAGCCTCTGCTCTGCCTGTAATCGTTCCGGCTCGGCTGAGCCGGGTGGTAGGACAACGACTATGGGCTTGCTCTGTCTGTTTCTGAGCCCTATGAAGAAATCGTTTATGTCCTCCAGCCCCTTCTGCGAGTAGATGGGCAGGACGATGTCGACATCCTCCTGAATAAGGACGACGTCGATAGCGGTATCGTTCGCCACCAACTCTATGGATCGGAACAGCGTTTCTAAGCCCCGGAATTGTGCCTGGCTCACGTCCACAGGATTGTGCAGTATGCTGCCCACCTCACCCAGCAGAGCACCGAGTTCCTTCCTCGTGTCAATGGAGAGCGGCGGCACTTCGAGCCCGCTGTCCATACAGGCATCGCCGGCGGACACAGACATGCCACCTCCTCCGTCGGCCAGGCCTCCTATGATGGCTGCTCTGACACCTTGCCACTGGCCGAGTTGCTGGAACAGAAGCAGAGTATCGGCCAGTTCCTCCAGGTTATACACTTCTATGGCACCAGCCTGTCCCAGTGCTGCCGACCAGATGGCCGCTGAACTGGCCAGAGAGCCGGTGTGGGAAGCGGCAGCCTGGGCTCCGGCCTCTGTTCTCCCTCCCTTCCAGACAACCAGCGGCTTCACTCTGGCTACCTCCTTCATCGTGCGGAAGAGACGGGCTCCGTCTCTTGTTCCTTCGAGGTAGGCCCCGATCACCCTGGTCTTGGGATCGGCTGCCAGGTACTGCAGAAAATCGCTGGCATCCAGGTCGATGCCGTTGCCGAAGCTCACGCCCTTGCTGAAGTTGATATGTCGCGCCAGGCCCACCGTGGCCAGTTTTCCGGCGATGCCGCCGCTCTGGGAGACGAAGCCGACGGAGCCGCTGTCACCGAGCGTGCCCATGATGAACGGGATTCTCCGTTCAGGGCAGTACACTCCGATGCAATTAGGGCCGACGATGCGCATATTGCCCTGTCTCGCTTTTTCGACCATTTTTTCCTCTACGTCGCGCCCCCGGTGGGCGTCCATCTCGCTGAACCCGGCAGTGAAGAACTGCACGGCTTTCACCTGCCTGGTTACACAATCATCGAGGAACTCCAGGACGGACTGTCGAGGGATGGCTACGATGACATAATCTATGTCTCCGGGGACATGCTTCAGGCTCGGATAGACCTCCAGGTCGCCAATGCGGCCGCCGCTGAAGCCGACGGGATAGATGGGTCCTGGAAAACCAGCCGACATCAGGGTCCAGACCCAGGCCGTGCCGGCTTTGCGAGAGTTAGCCGATGCCCCAACGACGGCGATGGACCCGGGATAGAATACAGGCTCGAGTTCCTTGAGCTTTTCCTCAAACAAGGTCAGTCCTCGAGGGTCGCATTCTGTCTGGCGTAACTGAGGTTCGGCAGTCCCTGCCGGTCATCGGCCTTGGAGGCGCAGCCACTATTACTCCAGGATTATCCTGGCGTCAACCACCACAGCCGTGTCAGGATAGGCGAACACCGGATTAAGGTCGAGTTCTCCTATCTGGTTGTTCTTCTCGACGAACTCGGATACCTTGACTATCAGCTTCTCTAATGCGGGAATGCTGGCCGGCTTCTGACCCCTGTACCCCTCCAGTATCGGGTATCCCTTTATCTCTCTGATCATCTCCCCGGCATCCCGTTCGCTGACCGGGACTATTCTGAACGAGACGTCCTTTAGCACCTCTACCAGTATGCCGCCGAGCCCGAACATGATCACCGGGCCGAACTGCGGGTCCTTGCTCATGCCCACGATCACCTCCACGCCCGGCGCGGCCATCCGTTGCACCGATATGCCCTCGACTCGCGCGTCGGGATATGCCTTCTTGATGGATGACATGATGTCGCTATAGGCCTTGCCCACCTGAGTTCCGTTGGCTAGTCCCAGTTTGACGCCCCCCGCGTCGCTCTTGTGAATCACATCGGGCGAGTTTATCTTCAGCACCACAGGAAAGCCCATCTCCTTGCTTGTGGAAACGGCCTCCTTCTTGCTGCGGGCTAGCTTAGCCTCAACGACAGGTATTCCAGCTCTCCTAAGCAGCGCCTTGGACTCGACCTCGGTCAAGGCTTTCTGGCTCTTGATCATTGCTTGTCTCCCTTTCTGGCCGTGTTTGCACTGGACCGGCCACTTGTTGTAGGCCCGTCATACAGGCTTCTGCTGGCAGGTCTGCGCTTCGCCGCATTGACCAGAGGCGACAGGTTCCGACCAGGTGTCACCTTGGCTTGCACAGCACTTCCCTGACGCTCAACTCGAAGAAATCGTGCGTATGAGCCGGCTTCACAACCAGGGCGGTATCTGCTCCCTTGCCCGTGCCGCCGATAGCGATGGCCTCCTCGTCCGTTCTGATGAGACCGGCATCGGCGGCCATGAGGGCTATCTCGCAGGCCACTTTGGTGCCCTGCCCGAAGATCCTTAGTGTCTGAGCTATGATCTCATCCACCTGATACGTGTTGAACTTGCGGCGGACTGCCCTGCCCACCCCGCCCAAGGCATGGGTGGCCGTCAGTATGACTCCCCCCTTCTCCACTATCCTGGCTCTGTTCTCTGGGGTCAACTCCTGGATGTCGGCAGATTGAAGACCTGTTGTGTGAGTGACTATCACTACCTTGTGGCCGGAGAAGGCCTGCACCGCCTGTACCGCGGTGTCGCCGCTGGTAGAGGCCACTACTATGGCCTTTATCCCCAAATCCTGCGCCCTCTTCTTGGCTATCCTGAGGGTTTCCCCGGTGTTCTCGCTGCCTGGTCTGGGAAAAAGAACGCTCTGGATCTCCGTCATCCCTGAATTCACGCCTCCTTTCTCTGCTATAATATCTTACCAGATCAGCGAATGAAGGTCATTTTTGTCCACGGTTCAGGTGGCTATGGAGGCGTCTGGCGTTATCAGACAGACCACTTTCCGGATAGTGAAGCGGTCAACTTGCCCGGCCACCTCCAGGGCCAGATCCTTAGCAGCGTAGACGAATATGCGGACTGGCTCGGCGAGCATATCAGAGGTAGGGGCTTTAGAGACGTGGTGCTGGTCGGGCACTCTCTTGGCGGGGCTATAGCTCTGACCTATGCCCTGAAGTATCCTCAAGATCTGCAGGGGATTGTCATAGTCGGCAGTGGAGCCAGGCTCAGGGTGCACCATGCCTACATAAACACGTTTGAGAAGGCTGCCGACGGTGACCCCAAGAAGTGGCACGAAATGTTGGAAGAGATGCATCGCTTGGCCCCCGAAGACTACAAGAGGGCAGTCGTAGAACGGATGAAGGCTATTGGCCCGGCCGTCATGCTCAATGACTTCCTGTGCTGTGAGAAGTTTGACCTTATGGACAGAGTTGAGGAGATTGAGGTTCCTGCCCTCATCATCTGCGGTGAGCAGGACATAATGACCCCGGTCAAGTACGCTCATTACCTGGCATCCAAGATACCTGACTCCCGGGTGACGATTATTCCCGAAGGCACCCACTTCGTCTTCGCTGAGCAGCCGGAAGCGGTCAACAAAGCTATCGAGAGCTTCATTGGGAAACCATCCCGCTGAATTGCTCGGGAACTGGTGGCGGGCTTCGTGTAGGCCGCGGGCCGAACCGATAATGCGGTGATAGTCTGCAGTCTCCCCCTTACCTTCTTCAGTTGGAGATCTTCATAGGAGTTCGAGTCTTGGACCTGTCGCTCCTCAAGGACACGGCAGTACCTGCCGGTGAATGCAGGAAGCTCGGTCAACTGCTGCCGGCAGCCTGTAACAGGCTGGACGGCATCACCTGGGTCTCAGCCATTGACACTATGCAGCGATGATAATAATATAGAGCTAGGCCCGTTCCGGCTAGGTGATAGTAATGGAGGTGAGCTTACCATGTCCAGGATGACCGGTGGAGAAGTGCTTGTTAGATGTCTTCTGAAGGAAGGGGTGCGATATGTGTTCGGCGTGCCGGGAGCCCAGCTCCTGCCGCTCACAGACGCCATATTCAGGAACCGAGAGCGGGGCATTGACTTCATTCACAATCGGCATGAGCAAGCTTCGGCGCACATGGCTGATGCCTGGGCACGGGTTACCGGACAGCCGGGCATATGTGCGGGCACGGTGGGGCCGGGAGCTACTGATCTTGTACCGGGTGTAGCCGTCGCTTACGTTGAGAGCATTCCCATTGTTGTGCTAACGGCGCAGACGCAATCGTGGCGAGCTTATCCATCTCATGGCTCTACACAGGAATGCGATCAGCTAGGTCTGTTCTCCTCTATTACAAAATGGAATGCCGTGGTCAATAGCTGGGATCGCATCTGCGAGTTGGTACGTCAAGCCTTCCGTGTGGCTCTGAGCGGCAGACCCGGACCGGTTCATCTTGACCTGCCGGCAGACGTCTTGTTTCAGACCGGGGAGATAGAGGAAGACGCCTTTCTGGAGCCATATCAGTATCGTGCAGTTGATGGACCTGGCGCCGATCCGGCTCTAGTGGAGAAAGCGGTGGAACTCCTCCTTTCTGCGCAAGCCCCTCTGATTCACGCTGGTGGAGGGGTGTTGAGGGCCGGTGCCTGGAACGAGGTGAGAGAGCTGGCGGAGTATCTGGGAGCTTTGGTTACCCCGACCGTCGGTTCCAGGGGCGTCGTGCCTGACGACCATCCGCAGGTGTTCAAGCCGTCGGGTTACGGAGCCATAGGCGCACAATGCGGGGCTGACGTAGTGCTGGCTGTCGGTGCGCGGTTTGGAGAGCTTGATTGCTGGGGGCAGCCGCCCTTCTGGTGTGGAAGAGAAGGACAGAAGATTATTCAGGTAGACCGTGCCGCCGAGATGATAGGGGTTAACACGCCTGTCGAGTTAGGAATTGTCGGCGATGCCCGGATCGTACTGCGGCAGATCGTTGACCTGGTAAAACGATCTACAGGCCCGCGCAAGGCAAGTCAGCTGTTGACCGAATGCAGAGCGACCGAGGAGACCTGGATGTCCGAATTCGAGGAACTCGCGGGGTCAGACAAGGAGCCAATTCACCCGCTGCGCCTGATCAAAGAAGCAAGGGACTTTTTCCCCAGAGATTCCATAGTCTGTGTCGACGGAGGCAACATAGCTGTATGGGCCTCCTATCTGATGCATATCTACGAGCCACGTAGTTTTATGTGGGCGGGAGATATGGGACATCTAGGTGTCGGGTTACCCTATGCGCTCGCTGCCAAGCTCGCCTGTCCGGAGAAGCAGGTCTTCATTATTCATGGCGATGGCTCGTTCATGTTCATGAACCAGGAACTTGAGACTGCCAGAAGGCACGAGCTCAGGATAGTAGATATCATCGCCAACGACCAGGCCTATGGCATGATCAAACAAGGCCAACTTGTGGCCTGCGAAGGTCGAGTCATCGGTGTTGACTTCTACGATACCCGTTGCGACAAGATGGCGGAGTCGATGGGCTGCTACGGAGAACGCGTAGAAAAGCCCGAGCAGATCCGTCCGGCACTTCAAAGAGCTGTCGATTCAGGGCTCCCGGCGGTGCTCGATGTGCTGGTTGACAAGGAGCCGGCCCTCAACCCGCCTGATTTTGTCACCCTTGTAGACCTCTGGCTTCAGGGGTGTGAGATGTAAGGGCTCAAGCACGGCCGGTGACTAGGAGAGTTGAAACTTGAGGCTAGTTCGGACCGATTAAGGAGGTGTTTGATGGCACGTTTGAGGTTCTTGGGCGCAGAGTATATGGAGGAGGCACTGAAGAGGACCAGGGAGAATTCTGAATATCAGCAGGCCAGCGAAGGCTTTGATGATACCCTGGCCTTCGTGGTTGAGCCCGAGCCAGACAAGGGCATAGATGAACGGAGAACTGTGGGCACCATACTGCCCCAGGCAACCGAATATTGGATGGATGATCGCCCCGTCACCTTTACTTTTCTGGCGCCCTATTCGGTCTATGTTGATATCATGACCGGCAAACTTGATGCTGTGAGGGCCATAACCAAGGGCGCCCTGAAACTTAAGGGCCCGATGCCCAAGATACTGCGGTATGTCAAAGGCACAAACCTGTGGATGGACACTCTGAGGACAATCCCCACACAGTTTGAAGGGGATTTTGCCGATCGCAGTTTTGGATGACCATGAAGACTCGCGCAACTATGGGGAGTCTCAGTTTGGAAGGGGCAGGGTTCTGACTCCGTCTGCTGTGCCGATGAGGTTGTAGATGAGGGCAATGGTCTTTCTCGGCCAAGAGGATATACAGGTACAGGAGTATCCGGATCCGGTTCCTGAGGAGGGCGAGGTCCTGATAAGGGTGGAGGCTTGCGGCATTTGCGGCACCGACCTTCATGCCTATAAGACGGGCATGTACGCACCGGGGGTTGTTATCGGGCACGAGTTCGGCGGGGTAGTGGCAGCGGTTGGGGCAGGCGTGGTGAGCTTCAGGCCGGGGGATCGCGTCACTGCTAGTCCGGGCATCGGCTGCGGCAGGTGTTTTCTTTGCCGGCAAGACGCAGAAAACCTGTGTGAGCAATCTGTGAAGCTTGGTGTTACAGACGACGGTGCCATGGCTGAACTGGTGAGGGTGCCCCAATCAGGTGTCCATCATGTCCCGGAGAACCTGTCTCTCAAAGAGGCGTGTTTTACGGAGCCATTCAGCATTGCATTGCACGGCCTCAATCAGTCTAGGCTCAGGCTTGGTGACCGGGTGGCGATCATCGGGGCAGGACCTATCGGGCTTTGTCTCCTTCAGACCTTGAGAATGGCTGGGGCAGGAGCCGTATGGGTTGTGGAGCCCAACCCCTTCCGGCTCGACCTTGCCATGCGCCTGGGTGCTGACCGTGTCCTCAATCCCAGGGAGGTCAGTCCCCTGAACGTCGTGTCGCACCTGACGAATGGGTCGATGGCTGACATTGTCTTCGAATGTGCCGGCTTCCCCGAGACTATAACGCAAGCGCCCATGCTGGTCCGCCGTGGGGGTCAGGTGGTAGTCCTGGGTATCTGCGACCAACCTGTTGACATGGATTTCTTGAGCATCATCACCAGTGAGATGGACATCCAGACGGCATACTACAGCAAAGCCAGCGAATTTGCCAGAACCATAGACTTCATGGCTAAGGGAAGCCTGAGAGCAGCGCCTCTGATCACTTTAGAGGTGCCCTTTGAGCGCGTAGTGGAGAGCTTCAGAACCCTGTTATCTCCTGACAGCAATCAGATGAAGGTCCTGGTACGTCCAGCCCTCTGACCATCGATTTGCTGTTCTGACGTCTATCCCCTGTGTCGTCTTGGGCCAGGTGCATAGGAGGTTCCCTGTCCCGGGTTTGCATCAGGCTGGGTCTCTTCGCCACCAGATTAGGCAGCCTCGTCAGAATTCCCTTCTCTGCAGACCGGCCGGTCTTCTTCCGCGTTCCGGGGTACTCGTCATGGACCGCGACAGGTATCTGGCGAGTCCGCCGCAGCGGGTATCAGGCTTGACACGGCGGGGCAGGCCTGGTCTCGTTCGACAGTTTGAGCTCTTCGGTATCGCTCCACTGCCAACCGAGGCCGTTGCCGGCCCCCTCGAGCCGCAACACTCCCTTGGCCACCAACTCGCTGGTCCGCTTCCGAACAGCCTCAATATCAACGTCCAGTTGCCTGGAGATGCGTCTGACCAGCTCGGCCTCGGCTTCTCCGGGGTTCAAGGTGCGTGACCGCATACCACCGAGTTTCTCGATCAGGTCGCTCTGAAGCAGCGTCCACAAGAAGCGCTCTCGCTCTTGCCCCTCCACCAGATCAGCGCACTGTGGATCTCCCTCTTTGGCCCGGCGCCTTATGTCATCCCAGGCGCCTTCTATCGCCCTATCATAGCTAGAGAGGGTCTCTCTTATCATGTTCTTGCTCATAGTGGTGGTCTCGCTGACGGGCTCATTGGCGTTGTAGCGGGCCCAGTTCCGGCTGAGAATGCGGAGGCCGTAGTCTCTGGCTCTCTCGAACAGCTCGGTCCCTGGCAATGGTGCGAGGATGTGAAAGCCGTACTTAGCGCCGTATATGTGGTGAAGCTCGTCGGCAAAGGCCATAGACTTGAGGGCCGTATCCCGGGTTTCCCCGGGGAGTCCGATGATGAATGAGTTGAAGACCTTGATACCGGCCTCAGCGGCTGTTTTCACCGCTTGCCGCACCTCATCGGCGGTTATATCCTTCCTTATGGTTTTCAAAATGGCCTCATCGGCAGACTCGATGCCGAACAGCACCCATTCGCAGCCGGCCCGTCTCATTATCCGAAGCAGGTCCTTGTTGACCCTGTCCACGCGGGCAAAAACGCTCCACTCCACCTTTAGATTACGTCTGAGCATCTCATCGCATACTGCCCGGGCATGCTGATGGTTGAGGGTAAAGGTGTCATCAACAATGTTGATCTTGCCAGGCCCGAAGTCACGCTGGATCTTCTCAATCTCATCGACCACCAGTCCGGGATTGCGGAAACGGACCTTGGGCCCGAACATTCGCCTTCCTGAGCAGAAGACGCAGTTAAAAGGGCAACCACGGCTGGTTATCACAGTGCATGGGGTACCCAGCGCACGGTACCTGGCCATGGGCAGGTATTCCCTCGCCGGTAAGGGTAGTTCATCAAGGTTCTCTATATGAGCCCGTTGGGGCGTCCTCACCAGCTTGCCGTCTTCGGCATATGCTATCCCGGGCACCCCGCGAAGGTTCTGGTCCCCTGCCAGCGCCCTCGCTAGCTCGACAAAGGTCGTTTCTCCCTCGCCGATCACCACGGCATCGACCCACGGTGAAGGCAGCAGGGTCTCCTCCAGGGCAAAGGTAACGTGCGGACCGCCGATCACGGTGAAGATGTGCGGGTCAAAGGCCTTGCATGCCTTGAGCATCCTCCTGGCAACGGGATAGTTCAGGGTGACGCAGGTGGCGCCGACCAGGTGTGGCCGGTATTCCTCCAGTTGGCGCCTCAGCTTTTCAGGATGGTATCGGGTCACCAGGAAATCCGCGATCTTGACCTCAATACCCTCTCGAGCCAGGATGGCGGAGAGGTAACTCAAGGACAGGGGAGGAAGAGGGCTTTCCTCCAAAGGGTGTGGCGTGCTCAGGAGCAATACTCGCATAGCTATCGGTCGACAAGTCACCACCCCTCAACCCTGACCCGTGAATACGGAGTCTTGAGTATAGCTCTTCTCACACTGCAAAATCAACCGCCGGGACCTGCAGAGCTGTCGCTACTGGCGCCGACAGAAGCGGTCCGGCGGCCCCTTGAGTGAGGCGATCCGGCCGCGGAGGTCGTGGCTGGCATCGCCGTCTAACCCAAACTGCCGGCTTGTGATATAGTCTGCTCAAGATGGACCTTGCCGACCGAATCCGGTTCTTCAGGGAAAAGGTTCTCGCCCGCAGGTGGTTCCAGATATCAGCCTTCACTCTGATTCTGGCCGTCTCTTTTGGACTCTTCTTCCTCGCCCGTGCTTACCTGGACTGGGAAAGACTGCTTCTCTACGGTTATCTGGGGGTTTTCGTAGTGAATCTTGTTAACGCCGGCACTATTCTCTTTCCTCTACCCGGCGAGGCGATAAACTTTGCCGCAGGCGCCATCCTCAATCCCCTCTGGGTTGGCCTTATAGCCAGTATAGGGGCCACCATAGGTGAACTGACTGCCTATGCTGCCGGCTACTGGGGAAGACAGGTATTCTTGGGCGAATACTCACAGAGATACGCAAGGGCCGAGGCCTGGCTGGATCGCTACGGAGGCCTTGCCATTTTCGCCTTTGCCCTCGTGCCTGCACTTGTCTTCGACCTCCTGGCGCTGGCGGCAGGCTCCTTCCGCTTCCCCTTGTGGAAGTTCGTTCTCGCCTGCTGGGCCGGCAAGGTCCTCCGCTGCCTGATCGCTGCCTATCTGGGGTACCTGGGCTGGGAGACACTTGGCTTCCTGCCCTCATTGCTGTGATCCGGAGTAGTAGCCTGGTCTCCTCCCGGCATCTGATGTTTGTCTCGCGCTCCTGACCACCCATACCCGCTGGTCTATCTGCCCTGAGGATTGTCGGTGCAGAGGTTAGCGAAACTAGGTCTGGGGAGGTGCTTCTTCGAGTGATAGGAGAAGCTTTGCCCGCTCCTCTTCGGAACGGAAGAGCTCCTCCGGCAGCACTATGTGCCCCCTGGACTTGACCCTGGCCAGTCCTTCCCGGCACTCGGGCTTGCTCAGGCTTGGCGTCCAGTCCCGACAAGCTTGGGGTTGGGATGGGTGTACGGCGCAGCGGGCTCTGCCATCCGCGTCAAAGGCCAGGAAGATACAGCCTTTATCAGTTCTCTTGAGCAGGTAGCCTTCCTTTATGGGCGCCTTCAGGGCGTATCTCGAAACGCACTCTGAGTTTGATATGCCCAGTGCCGAGGCAATGCTCTCTATATCCTTGGAACCAAGCGGAGGCTGATACCGGTTACAGCAGGTGCCGCAGCGCAGACAGGGTATGGGAGCTTGTTCCGATACGGTGAACTCCTGCCCTTCCATGGTCTTGATGACTGATTTTTCTGTTGACATGGGGTCGTTCCTTTCCCGCTATTCTATCATTGCTGCTAAAATGCGAGTAAGCTTGGAGGCGCTTCCGTGGCGGCCGACGGAGTGCCCCACATGGATTTGACCTAGTTCATCAGCGTCTGCGACGCCGATGCGATCGGCGCGTCCACAGCGATTAGCACAAGAGGAGGTGACACAATGGCTATAGCCGAGGTGAGCGTCGTGCCGTTAGGGACAGGAACTCCTTCAGTCAGTCGGTACGTGGCACGTGCTGTCAAGGTCCTGCAGCAGCAAAAGGACATCACGTATGAGACGACCGCCATGGGCACGGTTCTGGAAGGTGATCTGGACACCATCCTGGCGGTGGTCAGGAGGATGCATGAGGCGACTTTTGGTGAAGGCGTTGCCAGGGTCGTAACCACGATCAAGATCGACGACCGGCGCGACAAGGCCCGGAGCATGCGGGACAAGGTGGCTGCACTTCAGGAGAGGCTACAGGAGTAGTGTGGCAGGGGCAGCAGTGCCCTTCACAAATCTGACACAACCGGCCGACTCTGTGTTGCAGGGGCTCCACAATCTGGCCTGGATCGACCGGGCCGGCCCGGCCCGTCGGTGGCACAATGCCTGCCCCTCGTCAGTGGCGTGTTGGTTCCGCGTTGCGACCAGGCGACATACGTCATATCATCCCAGGGCGTTGCGGGCCTTTGGCCTGAGGCGATCACGGTGTGGCGAAACTCGCAACGATTATTTGGGGTCACTATAATTACGTCCGCATGGCCGATGAAGGACAGTCGCTGAATCTTTCTTGTCTGCTTTCTGTGCTCAAGGACACACCTGCGTTCAGGGAACTCGCTGCGGAGCTGTCCGAAGGTAAGAGTGAACTGCAGGCAGTCCTGCTCGATGCCGCCCGGCCCTACCTGATCGCCGCCCTCTACGAGGAACTGAACCTACCGCTCCTGGTGGTGACCGCTCAGCCCGAGGGTGCTCGAAGGCTTTATGAGCAGCTTCGGGCGTGGTGTTCCACGGTGGCCTGGCTGCATCGCCTCCCGGAACTAGATTTCCTGCCCTATAGCAGTTCCCAGCTATCCGTTGTCAGCTATCAGACTCTGGAAAGGTTGAGGGCATTGGCCGCACTGGCCCTCTATGGGGAGGGCGATGAGCAGGCCCTTCGACCAAGCTCAGGGCGGCAGGCGGCACGACAAGCTCAAGGCAGGCCGTTGATAGTAACCTCGGCCCTGGCCATCATGAGTAAGACCGTGCCGCAAAGTGATTTCGTGGCCGCCTGCCACGTTCTAGAGCCGGGCATGTCTGCTGAGCCCCTGGAGCTAATGCGCCGCTGGCAAGGCATGGGCTATGAGACTGAAGAGGTCGTCGAGCTCCCTGGACAGATGAGCAGACGGGGAGGCATCGTCGATGTCTTCCCACCCTGCAGCCAGTTGCCGCTCCGACTGGAGTTCTTCGGCAATCAGATAGAGAGCATGAGGTTCTTCGACCCCGAGAGCCAACGCTCAAGCAGCCCGGTATCGTCGTTGATGGTCACTCCGGCCAAGGAGTTCCTCATTCCATCTCGGGGCCTTGTGAAGGGACTGAACCTGGATGGCTGTACGGCTGAAGTGAAACAACGCTTTCAGGCAGATCTGGGCAAGCTGCAGGAGGGACAGGGGTTCCCCGGGGCCGAGTTCTATGCTCCTCTGTTCAACACCGGCAGCGTCTTCGATTATCTTGATAGTGATGCCCTGCTTGTTCTCGACGACCCGGAAGGCATTGAACTCAGCGTCACCAGGATCAACGAAGAAGCTCAAGCACTAAGGGACGCAAAGACGAAGAGGGGCGAGCTGCCGGAGGGCTTTCCTGCTCCTTACTTCAGCTGGCGAGAGATAGAGGGCCAGATGCAGGATAAGAGTCGCCTGGCTCTGCTCAACGCCGTCAGCTATCATCTGCCTGCCGGAGCCACACAGGCCCTTCGGCAAAGCTCAGGGCAAGCCCTTCGGCAGAGCTCAGGACAGGCGCTTCGACAGGGCTCAGGGCAGGCCCTGCCCTTCACCAGGGCTCAGGCTTACGGCAGTCAACTGGAGAGGTTCCTCAAGTCGGCCGGGCAGATGGTGGAGCAAAGACAGCGCGTGGTCGTAGTTAGCCATCAGGCGGATCGTCTGGCGGAGCTTCTGCAGAGGGAGGGCATTCATACTCCGCCTGTGTCAGGACTAGAACGGATGCCGCCGCCCGGTTCAATCACTGTGGTCAAGGGATCGGTGGACGGAGGCTGGGTAATGGATGACAGGCTGATCATAATCACCGATGCTGAGCTCTTTGGCTTCGTGAAACAGCCACAGCCGCGTAAGAAGAAGCCGGTGCCTCACCGCTGGTTTCTGCCCCAGCTGTCAACCGGCGATTATGTCGTCCACGTTGACCACGGCATTGCCAGGTTCCACGGCCTAACCAGGATGTCCTCTGACGGAACAGAGAGGGAGTATCTTGTCCTGGAGTATGCCGGTGGTGACAGGCTCTATGTGCCTACCGACCGGATAGACCGTATAAGCCGCTATATCGGCACTGGCGACCACGCCCCGCCATTGAGCCGCTTGAGAACTCCGGAGTGGCAAAGGACAAAGAAAAGGGTTGAAGAGTCGGTGGCGGAGATCGCTCAGGAGTTGCTTGCCCTCTATGCTGCGCGGGAGGTGGCGCCCGGCTTCGCTTTCTCCGGCGACTCGTTATGGCAACAGGAACTGGAGGCATCGTTTCCCTACATGGAGACACCAGACCAGATCGAGGCGATCATGGCAGTTAAGGAGGACATGGAGAGGCCCAGGCCTACCGATCGGCTCATCTGTGGGGACGTAGGCTATGGTAAGACCGAGATAGCATTGCGGGCCGCCTTCAAGGCGGTTATGGATAACAAGCAGGTGGCGGTGCTGGTCCCCACCACAGTGCTGGCCCAGCAGCACCTGACCACCTTTACTGAGAGGCTGCAGACGTTTCCGCTGAGAGTGGAAATGCTGAGTCGGTTCTGTCCCCCGGAAAAAGAACGGGAGGTTCTGGCAGGTCTGGCCGTCGGTGCTGTGGACATCTGCATCGGCACTCATCGCCTGCTGCAGAAAGACGTGGTATTCAAGGACCTGGGTCTGGTGATAATCGATGAGGAGCAGCAGTTCGGCGTAGTGCAGAAGGACAAACTCAAGCAGATGAGACGGGAGGTGGACACCCTGGCTCTCAGCGCGACTCCTATACCCCGCACCCTCCATATGTCTTTGACCGGGATCAGGGACATGAGCATCGTGGAAACGCCTCCTGAGGAACGCCTGTCGGTCAAGACCTACGTCGGAGCTTACGATGCTGCTCTGGTCAGGCAGGTGGTGTTGCGCGAGTTGGAGAGGAATGGCCAGGTGTTCTTCGTCCATAATCGCGTTCAGAGCATTGCTCTGGCTGCCAGCAGACTGCAGGAATCGGTGCCCGAAGCTCGCATGGCCACAGCTCACGGGCAGATGCCTGAAGAACAGTTGGAGAAGGTGATGGCCGACTTCATGGCCGGTAGGCATGATGTGCTGGTGACCACCACCATTATCCAGTTAGGACTGGATATGCCCAATGTCAATACGCTGATTGTCGACCGGGCTGATAAGTTCGGCCTGGCTCAGCTTTACCAGCTCAGGGGCAGGGTGGGTCGCGGCATCAACCAGGCCTATGCCTATTTCTTCTTCGATAGGGGGAGGCAGTTAAGCCCCCAGGCTTATAAGAGGCTGAGGACCATCGTCGAGGCCACCGAACTGGGTTCGGGGTTCGGCATCGCTATGAAGGACCTTGAAATCAGGGGGGCGGGCAATCTTCTCGGGGTCAAGCAGAGCGGTCACATAGCTGCCCTGGGCTTTGAGCTTTACTGCCAGCTGCTGGCGGAGGCAGTTGAAGAGCTGGAGTCATCCCGTAACCTCGCCCTGCAAGGGCGACGAACAGGTGAGGGAGGAATGGAGACAGGGGCCATTGTCAGGGCGGCGAAGCAATCTCCCAGCATAGCACTGCCTCTTGACGCCCACATACCGGAGGAGTATGTCTGCAACCTGAGCACCCGGTTGACCCTTTACCACAGGCTGGCGGGGGTGGAGCATATCGAGGAAGTGGATGACATGGCACGGGAATTCAGGGATAGGTTCGGTCCCTTGCCGGAGCCTGTGGAGAGTCTTCTCTACATGGTGAGAGTCAAGGTTCTCGCAAGTGGAGCCGGGGTAAGCTCGATTTCCACACAGGGGCGGCACATCGTCCTCAAGCCCCGCGAAGACGGAATCGCGATTCCCGACGGGATTAGGGCCGGGCAATCTCTGGGCAGACACTACGGTGCCTCAGTTAAGATAGGCGCCACACAGATCAGGCTGGACACCAGGCTGCTGGGCGAGAGATGGAGGGGGGCCCTGTTAGATCTACTGACCTCCTATCTTGGTCGGGAACTGGTCAAAGATGACGGCGGCTCGGGGATTGATGAAGACGGAGGCTGAGAGCGAAGATTGACAGTGCGATGGACCGACGCTAGACTCAACCTAACCAGCAGCGGTCTCATTGGGGTGAGATGACCGAAGGTGAAGCTAGAAAGAGGGTGCTGATCCTGGGTACGGGCACCGCCGGTATCCGTGCGGCGCTGGAGCTTAACAAGACGTCGGCCCGGGTGTGCGGGCTGGAGGTGACACTGGTGGACCACCGCGAGTATCACCACCCACTGCCCTTCATATGGCATGTTGTGAGCGGGAGCCTTGAGCCCCGCCGTATTGTCTTCCCTTTGCCTGTCCTGCTTGGTAAAGGAGGGCGTGAAGGCGCAGTGGAGTTCAGGCGGGGCAGGGTAGAGAACATAGATGTGGACAGGAAGGTGGTAAGCATCGACAATGGCGAGTTAGAGTGGGACTATCTGGTAGTAGCCCTGGGCAGCACCACCAACTACTTCGGGATGGCCGACGCCGAGGAGAATTCGCTGCCCTTCAGGTCTCTGGGGGATGCTGTCAGCATCCACAACCAGATCCTGGACAACTACGAGGCGGCTTCACGGGAACGAGACGAGGAACGCCAACGTGAACTACTCACCTTTGTGGTGGTCGGGGGCGGGCCCAGCGGGATAGAGTTGGCCGCCGCCATGCAGGACTTCATGTCCAAGGCATTGGCGAGAAAGCACTCTGCTCTGGCCCCCAAGGCTCGGCTGCTGCTGGTCGAGGCACAGGAGGCGCTCCTATCAGGCTTCAGGCCTAAGATGTCCGAACTGGCCATGCGCCGTCTGCGCGCTAGAGGCATTCATCTACTGCTGGGAACCCGCATAACCGGGATCCGGCCGGGCGGTATAGAGACCGCTGACGGGCAAACTATCCCCAGCCGTGCCGTCATCTGGGCGGCGGGGGTGAAGCCGGTGCCCTCTGTGGCCTCCCTGCCTTTCCAGAAAGCTAAGGATGGGCGGGTCCTGGTGAACCAGTATCTGGAGGTTCCGGATGCTCCGGGAGTCTACGTCATAGGAGATTGTGCCTACTTGTTACAGAGAGGTGGGTCACGACCCTATCCCCCGACACACCAGGTCGCTGAAAGACAGGGCCCGGCCTGCGCCAGGAATATCATGAATGCCATGGGCGGTAAGGGTCAGCGGGCCTTTCGTTACAGATTCAAAGGGCAGGTGATATATATGGGCAGGAATCTGGCGGTGGTTGAGTTGGGCGATCTTGTCTTCGACGGCTTCACTGCCGCACTGCTGCGGCGGGTCTTCTATCTCTGGAGATTCGTCTCGTATCTCGGACTGCCGACCGAGCTGAGGAGGAAGCTGGGCGCTGTTCGTAAGTGGATCCCTGCCTACTTCTACCGTCGCAATACAGCCTACCTGCATGAGTGAGGAAGGGCTTCAGGCTGAGAAGGTCGAGACCCTCAGGCCATGCCCGGTCAGTTCTGCTCCGGGATGCTTCATACGCCGCAGAACTGGATTCTTCGGTCCGGCATGGCCACAGTTAGAAGTGTGCCATTCTGCATCTCCTGCCATGGTTCACCGCAGCCGTGTAGCCTTTCGGAGGCTATGATCGTGTAATCGTCTGACTGCAGATACTTGATCGTGAAGTAGTTTGGAGTTTTCGCTCCCCGTTTTCCATACATGTTAAGCACATACAACTGATCGTCTTTGCACAGCATGAAGTTGAGCGCTGAGTAGTCGTTCAGAGACTTGACTGTCCTGCTTATGGACTCGGTTACGTTCCGGCATTGCCTTAGATTCTCCACGACCAGTGCGAATAGCTGCTGTGAGTCGCTGCTCCGCTTGACCTCAAAGTCGTGAATCATCCCGTTATGGCAGAAGTACCAGCCGTCTTCTTCGAACGGGTGCGTGAACTCGGACTTAACTGCTACGCCCGGCGAGGCTCTCCTGGCGTGCAACATGATGAAGTCGGGATCAGTCTCATAGAGATCGGCGAACTTCGAGTCCTGCCAGCAGGGGATGACACTCTTGTAGCTTTCGAACCGCCCGGCCCTGCCCGTCACCGTGCCCCAACCGTCGCCATGGATATGTTCAGGGTCGCCGCGGTACTCGTGGCCTTCATTCCGGTTCAGGGCCATCAGCCTGAAACCGTCCAGCAGCTGGGACAAGGGCAGTTCTCCCGTGGCTATCAGCATTCTACAGCCCATGCTTCCTCCGTGGGCCCAATCGAGACTCGCGGCGCAGAGAACCGGAAGTCTGCTCAAGCGGGCAACTACGTCTTCCGTCCGACCAGTCTTGCCAGCAGAGCTACCACCTCTCCGGGAGAACCGAGACTGAAGCTGGCCGCAGAAGCGCCCATGCCCACCCGGATGGACCATGCTGTGGAGGGGAGGGCCTTGAAGGTGTCCTCATCGGTCCAGTCATCGCCTACTCCTAGTACGAAGTCCCATTTCTCTCGGGAAATCCATCTCAGGGCAGCGCGCCCCTTGTTTATGCCGGCGTTCTTGACCTCAACTACCTTGCTTCCCTCCAGTACCTGAAGGTCCAGATTGGCAATCGTGTTTGAGAGGCTGTTTATCAACTCGCGTGCTCGAAGCTCGCCCAGCCTCGGATTAGCCTTTCTATAGTGCCAGACCAGTGAGAATTCCTTTTCTTCAATGAAGGAGCCCGCGGTCCTGTCCACCCATGACTCGAGTATGGGGTGCACCTCCTTTTTCCACTCACCTGTGAGCCTTTCTATGGTGTCCCACTCTCCGCCCTTTTCCCTGATCCACGCGCCGTGTTCGGCCACCAGGCCTACATTGAGTGCGCCGAACCACTCTTCGAGGGTGGCTTTGTCCCGTCCACTCATTATCACTGCCTCGTTGCGAGGGTCGTCGGCAAGCTCGTCAAGGAGTCTCAGTAGCTCAGTTCCCGGCCTGGCCTCGGATGGCCTGGGTGAAAAGTGGACAAGTGTGCCATCATAGTCAAGAAGGAGTAATGCCCTTTGGCTCTTCAAGAAGTCGCTGACCAGCTTCCTCTCCATGTCATCCGTCAACACCTTTGCTGCCATCTCTCTCTGGATCTTCTTTGTCTGCAGTAGTTTGTCCATGAACTCATCTGCCCAGCGCACCACGCTGTAGCGACGCAGCCTCTTCTGCATGACGCGGTTGCGCTCTATCTGTTCCTGTTCCGGCATTTCCAGGGCATGAGCTAGTGCCTCGACGATCTCCTCCCGGTTATTGGCATTTATGATGAGCGCCTGACCCAGCTCTTGAGCGGCTCCGGCAGTCTCACTCAGTATCAGGACGCCTTTGCCGTCTATCCTGGTTGTGATGTACTCCTTGGCCACAAGATTCATCCCGTCTCTTAGGGGCGTAATCAGAGCGACATCAGCCAGGCTGTAGAGAGCGGCCAGCGAGTGGAAGGGCGTCGACCGGTACAGGTACCAGATAGGCATCCAGCCTATGGTCCCGTGTTTTCCGTTGATCTCGCCCACCAGTCCGTCTACCTGTCTCTTCAGCTGTATATAGTGCTCCACCTTTGTGCGCGAGGGGACAACCAGCAGCACGAACACCACTCTCCTTTTGAAACCCGGGTACGCGTCAAGAAACGCACTGAACGCCTCCAGCCGCTGTGGGATGCCCTTGGTGTAGTCCAGACGGTCCACCGACAGGATCATCTGACAGTCTCCGATTTTGCGCCGGAACCTCTTTCTCTCTGCCTGTGTGGCCGGGTCCTGATCGACGTTGGAGTAATGCTCATAGTCTATGCCCATGGGAAACGCGTCCGCCCTGACTATCCGGTCGGCCACGGTGATTTGCCCCATAGCTGCCTCATAGCCCAGCAGGCGGTGCACGCTGTCCAGAAAGTGTCCCGTGTAGTCGTATGTATGGAAGCCTACCAGGTCTGCGCCCAGGAGCCCTTCCAGGACCTGGTTGCGCCAGGGCAACAGGCGGAATATCTCGAACGAGGGAAACGGGATGTGCAGGAAGAAACCAATGGTGGCCTTGGGCAACCTTTCTCTCAACAACCTGGGGAGCAGCATGAGGTGATAATCGTGTACCCAGATGGTGTCCTCGGATCTGGCCAGGCCGGCAACGACGTTGGCAAACGCCGTGTTTACCCTTTCATAGGCCGGCCAGAAATGCTGGCCGTATTCGGCTTGGAGGGGGAAGTAGTGGAAAAGCGGCCAGATCGTGCTGTTGCATATGCCGTTGTAGTAGAGCTCAACATCCTGCTGTGAGATCGACACCGGATGGCAGTTCTCAGACAGCAGTCTGGCCATGATGTCTGTTTCCCTCTTTATCCTCTTCTGGGTTATCCCCGGCCATCCTATCCAGATGCTGTCCTGGGACTTGTGCCACGACCTCAGACCTGTAGCCAGACCACCCACACTTGGTTCGACGTGCAACTCGCCCTTCCGTTCCTGTATCGTGAAAGGCAGTCTGTTCGAGACAATCAACATCCTCTGCATGAGCTTCTACTCCAGCTTGACTTCGCAGTCATCGCCAACGAACATACGTGCCTGCTCAGGGCTTCTCCCGTTTCCGGTCACGAGCGTGTTTCTACCGATGACGCTGTCAGCCAGGCGCCTGATCTTCAGAATTCGGCAGTTCTCCAGTATCACCGAATTCTCCAGCGATGAGTCCTCCACCACCGTTCCGGCCCCGATGTTGGTGAAAGGCTCGATCGCGGAGTTACTTACACGGCAGCCAGTGCCGATGAACACCGGGCCTCGAATGAGGCTGTTCTCTATCTCCGTTCCTTCTCCGACCTGGACCCTGCCCTCGATACGGCTATGGCAGGCCAGCACCGCGTTGATGTCCCGACTGATGAATGCGTCCATAAAGACGCGGTTGGCCTCGATAAGCCCGTCGTTGCTGCCTATGTCGAGCCACCAACCCTGGAGAAGGTGGCTCCTGACCTCCTTGCCCATCTCCAGGAACTTCTGTATGGCGTCGGTTATCTCCAACTCTCCCCGCCACGAGGGCGTTGTCCGGTCTATGGCCCGGTGTAT
This sequence comes from Dehalococcoidia bacterium, assembly GCA_014859205.1. GTDB lineage: Bacteria > Chloroflexota > Dehalococcoidia > GIF9 > AB-539-J10 > RBG-13-51-36. The sequence goes on from JACUUR010000014.1 coordinate 23,303, forward strand.
GGCAGCGGTGAAGAGGTAGACACCGATTATGGCCAGGTTGCTCCTGGGCTGTTTGGGCTTTTCCACCATGTGTATCACTCTTCCTGACGAGTCGAGTTCAGCCACTCCAAAAGCTCTAGGGTCAGACACTTCCTTGAGGAGAATGCTGGCATCGGGTTTGGAGGCGTTGAACTCAGCCAGGAAATCCGTGACGCCTTCCTGGAAGAGGTTGTCGCCCAGGAACATGATAAACGGCGAGTCTCCGAGGAAGTCGCGGGCCGTCTTGACGGCGTGGGCCAGGCCCAGAGGTTGGGGTTGCAGGATGAACGTGATCTGTCCTCCCCAATCCGAACCTGTGCCGATGGCTTCCTGTATGTAGGGACCGGAGTCGGGGGACACGACGATGCCGATATCCCGGATGCCGGCCTCCTTTATATAGTCCAGCACGTGAAACAGGATGGGCTTGCTGCCCACCGGAAGGAGGTGCTTGGGGACGGTGTTGGTCAGGGGCCTCAGCCTTGTGCCCCTGCCGGCAGCCAGGACTATGGCTTTCACCCGGCCACCCCTCTACCGTACTCGTTGTGTTGCCCGCACATCTTCCCGACCTGCTGTGTCCTCTGGCTTAGCCCCCGCCTGAGATGGCGGAACGGGCGAGGCACTCCTTTACGAAGTCTATCGCATCGACAGATGTAGGGTCAACTTCGTTTAGCATCGCCAGGTAGAAGCTGACATAGTCGCCCAGCAGCACCAGGCCTAACATCCGGGCTAGGGCGCTTTCTCCTTCTGATTCGACAAATTCGTAAGGGATTCCCGCTCTGGCCAGCAGTTCAGCGGTAGCCTGGTAGCGCAGCAGGCTGCGGGGGTTCAATGAAGACGAGCGCAGCATGATCAGGAATACCTTGTCCCTCACCTCGGCCGGGAATTCGTATCCTACCACCGCATTATGGTTGAGTTCGGGGAAGCTTTCAGAGAAGGACCAGGCCTTGCTGTTTTCATTCAGCTGGGCCTTCCAGCGCTGGGCCACCTCCGTGAGAATCTCCGCTCCGTAGATGATAGCGATGCGCCCTTGCAGCCTGGCAGCCAGCCCCTTGGCGGGATTCGAGACAACGGGCCTGGTCTCTGCGCAGTCTCCTGACAGTCTGCTCAACACGTGCACCGCCTCCCGCAAATCTGCCGATTTATCTGCCAGCAGACCGAGCTTCTGGAAGATGCCCATCAGCGGCACGAAGGTGTGTGGAAAGGCGGCTCTGGGGGGCGCCTTGTAGTCGATCACGTAGACCGGAATGTCCTCGGTCTCGGCCAGTTGTCTGAGCTTGCCGCCGGAGGTGATGACCAGCTTTCTGGCCTGCGTTCCCAGGGACGCACCGAAGGCAGACAGCGTTTCCTCGGTGTTGCCCGAGTAACTGGAGGCGACCACCAGGGTGTTTGCGTCGACGAATGCCGGCAGACCGTAGTCCCTGTGTACCCAGACAGGCAGACTGCTTTCAGTCAGGGCCAGCCGCCGCACGATATCGCCGCCGATGGCGGAGCCACCCATTCCCAGGATAACGACATTGGATATCTCGGAATAGCCGTGGGGAAGCTCGAAATCGACGACCTTTTCCCACGCCTTCCCGCATTGCTCCGGAAACGCGTGCAGATGATCCAGCATTCCCGACTTGTCGAATACCCGGTAGGTTGAGGCATCATCCAGGTACACCATCATCAACCTTCGCTTTCTTGTTACTTATGTCTCGATCGGTTGAGCTACAGCTCCATGTGAACTCCTCGCCTTGACATGAGAGGATCAAAGTGAGGATGGAAGCGCTCCTTCTGGCCCGGCTCTTCACGGCAATGGTATTATACTACACTTCCCGGTGATGGCAGAGTGTTGAGTCGAGTCTGTA
>JACUUR010000097.1 GCA_014859205.1 Dehalococcoidia bacterium
ATGAGCGACAAGCTGGGCCCGCGCATCTTCGGCCAGAGGCAGGAACTCGTCTTCCTGGGTCGCGAGATAAGCGAACAGAGGGACTACGGCGACAAGATAGCAGACGAAATCGATGCGGAAGTGCACGATATTATCCAGCGGGCCTACAAGAACGCCAAGAAGATTCTGACGGCGAACAAGGCAAAGCTTAAGCAGCTAGCCGAAGAACTGATAGCTCGTGAAACTCTCGATGAACCTGAACTCGAGAGGATATTCGAGGGGTTATCGCCACAGCCTAGCCCCAGCTAAGTCAACGTCGATCCTGAACCGGGAATAGGCCACACTCTTAAGCGCCGGTCCCCATCTGCCCCTCCTGCGCGCCAAGCCGGCCCGTTTCCTGAGCAACAATATCCTCATCCAGCTTGACAAACAATGGCTCAGGCTGCCGCAGCTTCTGTCCGGGAGGCAAGACGTGGACTCTCCATCCCTCCTGCTCTACGTCACCGTCAAATCCCAGATACCAATGTAGCTTCTGGGAACTGAAGGGAAGGAAGGGGTGGAAGATGGTCCTCAACGTTGTCAGTGCTGACAGGGCGGTATAGATGGTCCTGCCTGAAGCGTCGGGCCCGGTCTTGATAGTCTTCCAGGGAGCCTGTTCGTCCAGGTAGCGATTAGCTTCCTGGGCAAGAGCCATGGCTTCCTTGACCGCAGCCTTGAACTCGCAGCGATAGAGCAGCCTGTCGACGCTGTCCAGGGTAGCCCCGGCTCCATGCAGCAGGCGCTGACTCTGTTCGTCCGGTTTCCCGGCCTGTGGCACCACGCCATCGAAGTGGCGATGCGCAAAGGTGAGCACACGATGAGCAAGGTTGCCATATGTGGCTACCAGTTCGTTGTTGTTGCGTCGCAGGAATTCCCGCCATGAGAAGTCGCTGTCACCGGTCTCAGGCATATTCACCGACAGTGCGTATCTCAGAGCATCGGGGTCATATCGTTCCAGATAGTCGTCAACCCAGATCGCCCAGTTGCGGCTGGTGGAGAGTTTCCTGCCTTCGATGGTCAAGAACTCGTTGGCCGGAACATCATAGGGGAGATTGAGATTGCCGTAGCCCATCAGCATGGCGGGCCAACTGAGAGTGTGGAAGAAGATATTGTCCTTGCCCAGGAAGTAGAAACCGCGTGCATCTCCCTGCCAGAATCGCTGCCAGGCAGCATCATCCCCCTGTAGCTTGGCCCATTCTTTGCTCGCCGACAGATAGCCAATCACGTTCTCAAACCAGACGTAGAGGCGTTTGCGCTCAAAGCCTGGCTGCGGCACAGGTATCCCCCAGTCCAGGTCCCGGGTAATCGCCCTGTCCTTCAGTCCTTCATTGAGAAACTTCCAGGCGCCGCCAAGGACATTACGCCGCCAGTGCGTCTGCTCCTTTATCCAGCCGGCTAGTCTATCCTGAAAGGCGGATAGGCGCAGGAAGAAATGCTCCGAATGCTCGAAACGCGGCGGAGTGGAACAAAGGTGGCAGCGAAGCTCCTTGAGTTCGGAAGGGCTCAAGGGCTTGCCGCACTCATCGCATTCATCGCCTCTGGCCTTGTCGAAGGCGCAGTAGGGGCAGGTGCCCTCCACATAGCGGTCGGGAAGGAAACGTTGGCATTCAGGGCAATAGGCCTGCAGCATGGTGTCTTTGTAGATGTAGCCCTTATCGAGTAGAGTCAGGAACATGTCATGGGCAACTTGAAAATGATTAGCAGTGTCCGTAGTGGTGAACAGATCGAACGAGATGCCCAGTTTCGCCCAGCAACCGACGAACTGCCGATGATACCTGTCTGCCACTTCGTGGGGCGTAGAGGATTCCTGTTCAGCGCGAATGGTAACCGGCGTGCCGTGCTGGTCACTGCCTGAGACCATCAGCACATCGTTGCCCTTAAGGCGGTGGTAGCGGGCAAAGATATCCGCCGGCAGGTAGGCGCCGGTGATATGTCCCAAATGCAGAGGGCCGTTGGCATAGGGCCAGGCCACGCCAATCAGGATGCGCTCGCTCAAACTCTTCCCTCAGAAGCGTGCCTATTATAAACAATAGGCTAGCCCGCGTCACCGTCAGAAACCGGAGCTCTCAGACGAGACTGCTCACATTCATTCCTTGGGCAGAAAGGTGATTGTCTGCTTGCCTTTCTCCCCGGCGTGTGAGACGTAACCACGGCTTGAGCAGCAGTCTATGCACAGGCGCTGCCTCTCTTCTCCCTCCCCGTTCAGCACAAGATAACGCTCCCCGGACTTCATAGGACGATGACACTCGTCACATTCCATCTTGCCTATAGCGATACAACCACGGCGCATTCTAGCTCCTTTCCTGAGATCTCAGCCAGGCTCGAGTTCTACCTTCAACAACGAGGCTGAACTCCCCTCGCGGTTCGCTGAACCGCTCCCTGGCCTCGCTCACTCTGCCCCGGAAAATCTCCTCGTGAAGCTTGGTGAGTTCACAGCACACAGATATTCTTCTGTCTCCCAGCACCTCTTCGATATCGCCCAATGCCTCTCCCAGGCGATGGGGCGTCTCGAAGGCCACAATGGTCCTTGGCTCAGCCTCGATTGAGCTGAGCAGACGCTGCCTGGGGCCCTTGCGACGGGGCAAGAACCCCAGGTATACGAACTGGTCGGTCGGCAACCCTGAAACCACCAGGGCGGTGATCACGGCTGAAGCACCGGGAATCGGCACCACGGTGATGCCGCGATCGATGGCAGCACCGATAAGCTCATAACCGGGATCGCTCAGCCCGGGCATGCCTGCCTCGGAGACCAGAGCCACATCTTCCTCCTCAAGGAGCCCCAGCAGATACTCTAGCTTGGCTCTCCTGCTATGCTCGTGATAACTGGTCAACGGTGTCTTGATATCATAGGCGGTAAGCAGGCGGCGTGTAGTGCGGGTATCCTCGGCAGCAATGAGCTTCACTTCCCTCAACACACGCAATGCACGTAGCGAAATATCCTCCAGGTTGCCAATGGGCGTGCCAATGACATAAAGCACGGGCATGAACTCAGATTATACTGAATGCACGGGATTTTATCTATCGCTATCCTTGACTTCAGACCGCCATAACTGTATAGTTTGTGGCAACTCTCACCGGGTGAAACGACATGTCTGAGCCCGTATTCAAAGAGATGGAACGAGCCTACGGGTTTGATGAGGTGTCGCTTGTCCCGGGAGACGTCACCCTCAATCCCGACCAGACCAACACGGACTTCGTTGCGGGAAGCCACACCTTCTCCATCCCCATTCTGGCCTCGGCCATGGATGCCATCGTTGACCCTGCCTTCGCCATTAAGTTCGGCAAGCTGGGCGGTCTGGCTGTCCTCAACTTAGAGGGCATACACACACGGTACGAGAATCCGGATGAGGTCCTGAAGCAGATTACGCAGGCTTCTGAAAAGGAGGTCACTGCGCTGCTGCAGAGAATCTACTCTGAGCCCGTCAGGGAGAACCTGATCGGCCAGCGTATTGGCGCAATAAAGCAGGCCGGGGCCATCTGTGCGGTCTCCATGACACCGCCCAACACCAAACGATTGGCTCCTATAGCTAAGGATGCAGGGATGGACATACTCGTGGTGCAATCTACCGTCACCACAGCCCGGCACATCTCCAAGAGCTATCGGGGACTCATCCTGGCCGAGCTATGCCAGCAGATGTCCCTGCCCATCATAGTAGGGAACTGCTGTAGCTATAGCGCGGCACTAGAGTTGATGCGGACGGGCATCGACAGCATCCTGGTTGGGGTGGGGCCCGGGGCCGCCTGCACTACGCGCGAGGTCATTGGCGTGGGAGTGCCTCAGATAACTGCTACCCTGGACTGCGCTGCTGCCAGAGACGCTTATCTCAAAGAAAGCGGCAAATACGTATCGGTGATAACAGACGGAGGAATCCGCACGGGTGGTGATCTATGTAAGGCCTTTGCCGCCGGCGCCGACGCAGTGATGATCGCCTCGCCTCTGGCTCAGGCCACAGAAGCCCCTGGAAAGAGCTACCACTGGGGCATGTCCCATTCACACCCTGCGCTGCCCAGAGGCACACGTATCAAAGTGGCCGCCTCCGCCCCCTTGGAACAAATCCTCTTCGGGCCTACTTCCGTCACCGACGGCACACAGAACCTGGTGGGTGCCCTGCGCACCGGCATGGGAGTGTGCAGCGCCAGAACGATCAGGGAAATGCACCAGGTCAAGATGGTGATCGCGCCATCGATCAAGACTGAAGGGAAGTACTTCCAGACGATCCAGCGCGCCCCTTGACTTCAGACAAAGGCTGAAAGGCAGAACCAGACGCCGAAGCCGGCCAGGACCAAAGCACAGACGGCAAAGACGATCTTCTGCACTCTCTGGGTCCACCATCGCC
>JACUUR010000098.1 GCA_014859205.1 Dehalococcoidia bacterium
CGCACCTGAGTTGACAAACCTTCAGGGCCAATCTATGATACAAGCTGAGGTACTCTCCTATCGAATAGTACCCGCGATTACGGAAACCCTGCGACACGCTGCAAAGGCCTGCTCTATGCCTAACGACCACAGGCAGGTCGCAACAAGCTGAAAGGAAGGTGACATGCAGTACTACGAGGACTTCCAGATCGGTAACCGAACGGTGACCAGAGGCAGAACAATCACTGAGGCAGACATCGTCAACTTTGCCGGTTTCAGCGGCGACTGGTATCCGCTTCATACCGACGCGGAGTATGCCAAGAGGATGCCCTTCGGCGAAAGAATAGCCCACGGGATGCTGGTGCTTTCAGTGGCTTCAGGACTCATGCCTCTTTATGACCTGGCAATCATCGCCTTCTACGGTATGGAGAAGGTAAGGTTCGTAGCCCCGACCAAGATAGGCGACACTATTCACGTGGAGGCCGAGGTCGTAGAAAAGCAGGATAAGGGCGATCTCGGCGGCGTGGTCAGCTTCAAGCAGTCAGTGAAGAACCAAAGGGGTGAAGACGTAGTAGTCTCCCTTATGAGGATCTTGATAGCCAGCGCGCCCAAAGGCGCATGATATGCCTGAGGCCACGCGGGCGTCATTCTTGAAGAAGCCCTACATCTAGCAGGACACTGGTGTGCTGCCCGCGCATGGAGCCAGGTGCACTATAGCCCCAACTCGCGGGCCACTATCGCACGCTGAAAGTCAGCATCACCGAAGATTATCTCCCCGGCCTTTGCCCGTCTGTAGTACAGGTGCATGTCGTGGTCCATTGTGAACCCTATGGCGCCGAATATCTGATGTGCCAGGAGAGTGACCCTTCCGTAGGCCTCGCTTGTCCACGCCTTGGCTATGGCCACATCCATAGCGGCCGGCAGGCCCTCGCTCACCTTCCAGGCTGCCTTAGACGTTATGAACCGTGACCCGCTGACATCGGTCACCATGTTGGCGCAGTAGTGCTGAATGGCCTGGAAACTGCCGATCGGCCTGCCGAACTGAACTCTCTCCTTGGCATAATCGACCGCCATCTCCAATGCCGCTTGCGCGCCCCCAACCATCTCAGCACACTTGGCCACAGCGGCCTTCTGCAGGATATCCTGCACCACCGGCCACCCCTCCCCCAGCTTGCCGATTGTGTTCTTCTCCGATACCGCGACATTGTCGAAGATGACCTCGCACTGCTTATCACGCGCCAGAGTGTCCAGCAGGGTGCACTGCACCCCCGGGTTCCCGGCGTCCACAAGAAAAAGGCTGATGCCCTCCTCAGGATTGTCTGTCTCCTGGGTCCGTGCCACGCACAGGATATAGTCCGCAACATTGGCATTCAGGACGAACAGCTTGGTGCCATTGATGATGAACTGTCCGTCACGAGCCACGGCCTTGGTACGAACCGACGACGCCTCGTAACTGGCCGTGGGCTCGGTTAGAGCAAAGCTAAGGATCATCTCCCCACTGGCGACCTTGGGCAGGATCTCCTTTCTCTGCTCTTCGCTTCCCGCCGACAGAATAGTCAGTCCACCGAGGACTACGGTGGAGAAGAATGGGCCGGGTACGATGTTGTGCCCCATCTCCTCCAGAAGGACTGTCAGGTCCAGAAACCTTCCGCCACCACCGCCGTATTTCTCTGGAAACACCAGGCCCATCCAACCCTGTTGGGCCATCTTCTGCCACAAATCAGCGGAGTAACCCTCCTCACTTTCATCAAGCTGCCTGACCAATTGCTTGGGGCATTCTTTCTGCAGAAAGTCACGGGCCGATGCCTTCAGCATTTCCTGTTCTTCACTGAGACCGAGATCCATTTCATTCCCCCTTCTTTGTCAGTTCATGTCCAATAGATAGCACTGGCTATTTGGCGGGCAGCCCGAGGCCGCGTATAGCGATAATATTGCGCTGGATTTCTGAAGTGCCTGCTCCGACCAGGGCAGAGATGCAGTCCAGGTAGCCAGAGCAGACCCGCCCGCGCAGAGCCGACCACTTAGAGGCGCCGGTCAACTGGCCACGGTGCCCCATGACCTGCATAGCGGTGTTGGCCAGCTTCTGACTTAGCTCGGTGGTAACCAGCTTTAGCACCGATGCTTCTATATTCGGGACAAGCCCCCTGTCAAGCATCCACGCCGCCTGCCAGAAGAAAGTGTAGGCGACCTCGATCTGGATTGCGATGCTGGCTAGGGTGTTCCGTATCAAAGGCCACCGGCTCACAACGTGCCTGCTATGTCTGGTCTCCCTGACATAAGTCAGGATTTCCTCGAAGGTCCGCCTGAATCCTCCTATCGGGCTGACAAGCCGTTCGAAGTCAAGGGCTAGCATCAGATAATACCAGCCCTTGTTCATGTCGCCGACTATGTTCCTCTTGGGGACTCTAACATTATCGAAGAACACCTCATTGAAAGAATGAAGGCCGCAGATGTTCACCAGGGGACGAATGGTAATGCCCGGTGACCGATTATCTACGATGATCAGCGAAATCCCCTTGTGCGGTGCCGCCGTAGTGTCGGTTCTAACGGCCATCCAGGCATAGTGCGCCACGTGTGCAGCCGTGCCCCAGATTTTCTGGCCGTCTATTATCAGATCATCGCCATCTTCTACTGCCCTGGTCTGCATCGAAGCCAGGTCTGAGCCTGTATTCGGCTCGCTGTAAGCCAGCCAGAACCGTGTCTCTCCCCTGGCTATCCTCGGCAACCATTCCTTCTTCATCCCCTCGCTGCCGAACAGCATTATGGTAGGGCCGCCGATCAACGTGGCTACGTCGCCGCCGGGCGCCCTATGGTAGCTCATTCTTTCATGGAAGATGGCCTGTTCAATATGGCTGAGCCCCGCTCCTCCATATTCCTTGGGCCAGGAGATGGTCAACCAGCCCTTCTCGGCCAGCCTCCGTGTGAATCGTTCCACCTCCGGGCTTAGCTCCTCAAACTGCGTCAGGGTGCCATATCCCCCCGGCCAGTGGATGTTCTTCTCAGTCCAGTCGGGCGGCAACTCCCGCGTTATGAAGTCCTCCACTTCCTTCCGGAAGGACTTTTCTCGTTCACTAAACGCGAAGTCCATTCTTCACCTTCCTGCCGGCCCCCTCCGTCGGGCAGCACAGGCTTACTTGCGGGGCAGTGCCAGGCCTCTCATGGCTATGATGTTGCGCTGAATCTCGTTGGAGCCGCCCCCCACACCAATCGACAGCGCGCTCAGGCACATACGCATTATCCGCGCATTCATGACGGCCCACCTGGAATCTCTACCCAGCTCTCCATAGTGCCCGAGTATGCGCAGACCGGCATTGGCCGTACGACGGGTCACCTCGCTAACAAAGACCATGGACATGGATGACTCGTAGCTGGGATGAAGGCCCCTGGTGTACATCCAGGCGATACGATATGCCATCATGCGGGCAACCTCATTCTCCACCACTATCTGTGCCAGTTCATTCCTGACCAGGGGATCGTTGGCAAGAGGCGCTCCGTTCCTCCTGGTTTGCTGCACATACTCGATCAACTCCTCGATAACCCTCTGGTTTGCCGCCGCATAACCGATCGAGGAACGTTCATAGTCCAGGGCTATCACCAGTTGATACCAGCCGTTGTTCTTCTCTCCCACAAGGTTCTCTCTGGGTATGCGCACATCATCGAAGAACACTTCGTTGAAGGAATGGCGGCCCAGAACGTTTATGAGGGGGCGCATGCTGATACCCGGCGTCTTCATGTCCACAATGAACATGCTGATTCCCTTATGCCTGGGAGCATCCGGGTCAGTTCTGGCGGCCAGCCAGCAGTAATCAGCCAGGTGGCCGTAGCTGCACCATGTCTTCTGCCCGTTGATCACATATTCATCGCCCACTTCCACAGCGCGTGTCTTGAGCGAGGCGAGGTCCGAGCCGGCATCTGGCTCGCTGTATCCCAGGCAGAAGATCATGTCCCCTCTGGCGACTCCGGACACGTAGTCCTTCTTCTGTCTCTCGGTTCCAAAAAGCATTATGGATGGCCCCACCCAGTTCACCGTGATCTCCACCTCTATGCTCACCGGAGCCCTGTTGTACGCCAACTCCTCGGCCAGTATAAGCCGCTTCATGTGGCTGAGTTCCAGCCCTCCGTATTCCCTGGGATACGCCGGCGCCAACCAGCCTTTCTGTCCCAATCTGCGCTGAAACTGCCGCGCCAGGGCCCACGACTCCTCGGTCTCCTCCCAGATGCCGGGGTCGAGTTCAATCCATCTCTGCGGAATCTCATCCTTGAGCCATTGCCGAACCTCCTGCCTGAATGCTTCCTCCTCTTCACTGAATCTGAAGTCCATGTATCCTGCCCTCCAATCCGAGAATCATGATAGCTGGT
>JACUUR010000099.1 GCA_014859205.1 Dehalococcoidia bacterium
GCCTTCTGGCCATGCCCTTGCTGGCCTCGCCGGCAGCGGCAGATGAGAATGACGAACCTGACCCCTTCATCTATCTTACCCCAGCCTCAGGAGCGCCCGGAACCAGGGTTACCGTCTCCGGCATCAACTTTGCGGCGGGCAGGTTGGTGACTGTTTACTATGCGGATGAACGAGAAGCCTACGCTGACGTTACCAGCGCAGGAACGTTCCTAGCTACCTTCACTGTTCCCGACAGCCACAGGGGGCCGCACAGTGTGCTGGCCCGGGATGAGGATGATAACAGCTCTCTTGGTAGATTCACCGTTACGCCGGGGTTGACCGTAAGCCCCACACAAGGTCCCGTGGGCACCGAGATCACCGTGACGGGCCGGGGCTTTTGGAGGAATGAGGCGAGCATCGAGATACGTTTCGGAGGCCAGGTGGTAGAAGATGGAATCTCGGCAGACCCCGCAGGCAGATGGGACGAGACTATCGTGGTTCCGTCCGCCACCGGAGGCAGACACACTATACGTGCTGAGGGCGATGATCGCAGTGTCGGTACTGCCAGCTTCGACGTGACCGCAGGCATCAGGGTAGAGGACCCTGCGGGCTGGCCCGGCCAGAGCATACTGATGACGGGCACTGCGTTTGCTGCCTACGAGAGGCAGATCAGGATATTGTTCGACGGACAGGAGCTGGTCACCGGCATCAGGGCCGACGACAGGGGGTACTGGCAGGAGAACTTCCAGGTGCCCGAGGTGCCAAGAGGCACCTATACAGTCACTGCAGACGGAGATCCGACCGGGCAGGAGGGCATCGACGCCATCAGCTTCGAGGTGAGGCCCGGCCTGATACTATCGCCCGACGAGGGGCACGTGGGCATGGACCTGACCGTGATCGGCCGCGGATTTGAGCCCAACAAGGATGTGGATGTCCTCTACGATGACGACGAGGTGACGACTGCCACCACCGATGACAAAGGCAGCTTCGAGGTAACCTTTGAGGTGCCCGAGAGCAGGCATGGCCCGCAGCAGGTAGCAGCCGAGGACAGCGAAGGAAACGAGGCGGCCGCCGTCTTCACCATGGAATCTGACCCACCGCCCACCCCCGAGCTCATCTCGCCGCGAGACGAGGGCAGGGCCGGATTCGTGGGCAGGGTCAGGCCGAAGTTTGAGTGGTCCGAGGTGGACGACCCCAGTGGCGTCTACTACCGCCTGCAAATATCGGTTGGCGGCAATGTCACCGACGAAGGATACTTCGCTGACCCCATAGTCTTCACAGGACTCCTTGACGAAGCGAGTTACACCCTGCAGAGGGGTGAAGGCCTGAGCTATGACACCTATTACTGGATCGTGCAGGCCGTGGACGGGGCCGGGAACGAAAGCGAGTGGACCGAGCCCCACTCCTTCCGGGCCGGGCTCTTGCCTCTGTGGGCGTTCATTGTTATCATAGTCGTCGCGGTATTGCTGGGCGGAGGCCTTGTTTACTACTTCATAGTCAGAAGAAGAATGTACTTATAGAGGAAGGCCGACCAGTAGGAACGTAAGGAGGGATACATGAAGCTAACAGTTATCGGGCTGGGACAGTGCGGATCCAGGATCGCCGACCAGTTTGCCAGGTTGAATTTCAAGGCGCGTACTCAGCGCAAGGCCACCATAGCTCCCACGGTCATCGCCGTGAACACGGACCAGGCTGACCTGACCGGGCTGAGGTTCATCCAGAACGACTTCAAGCACAGGGTGCTGCTGGGGCTGCGCCAGACCCTGGGACACGGTGTGGGCAAGATCAACGAGCTTGGCGCCCAGCTGGCCAAGGAGGACCAGGACAAGGTGCTGGACGCCGTGAAGGCCAGCCCTCAGTTTTACGAGACGCATGCCTTTCTTGTCGTGGCCGGCGCTGCCGGAGGCACGGGGTCGGGAGCCCTGCCTATAATATGCAGGGCGGTGAAGGAGCGCTACATCAGCAAGCCTGTCTATGCCCTGGCCGTACTGCCCTTCGAGCATGAGCAGACCTCAGAGTCCAGAAGCGTGTATAACACCGCTACCTGCCTGAAATCTACCTACGACATAGTCGACGCCGTCTTTCTGGCCGATAACCAGAGATATGTGAGAAAGGATGCCAGCCTGATCAGCAACATCGACACGATCAACAGGATGATCGTGGAACCATTCTACGATCTGATGTGCGCCGGCGAAGTAACCAAGGTCAAGCACGTGGGCGCGCGGACCATAGATGCCGGTGACATAGCGGCCAGCCTTGAGGGCTGGACCACCATAGGCCTGGGCCGACATGAGCTGCCCTCATTCCGTTTCCCCTGGGAGATAAGGAAGAAGACCTTCCGCGAAAAGGCGCTGGAGAGCTTCAGAGGAACACAGGCGCTGGATGCCACCATCACCGACCTCTCGCTCACCTGCAGCCCCAAAGACGCCGGTAAGGCCATCTATATCGTGTCCGGCCCCGAGAGAGACCTCAACATGGACATGGTGAAGAGCGTTGCAGACTACATCAAGGAACTGGCCCCCAATGCCGTCATTCGAGGCGGCGACTTCCCCGGGGAGAAGCATTACGTCGACGTCACCCTGATACTGTCCCAGCTGGCCTTTGTGCCCAGGATCAAGGACTTCTACGAACAGGCTACCCAGTACGCTCAGGAGCACCAGGGGCAGCTGGAGGAGACCAGAGAGAGGATTAAGTCCCTGGCCGAGCTGGGCAAGGACCTGCCTACCCTGGAATAGGGTGGGGGCTCGGGGTGGGGCGGCACGACCCTGAAGGGTCGCACTACATACAATATTATCTTTGCGCGGGCCGACTTGTCGGCCCGAAGCAATCTCGGCGGGCGGCACGACCCTCAAGGGTCGCGCTACATACCGAGCGCACCAGAACATGAACACAGATGTAGCGCGAGGCTTTAGCCTCGTGCCGCTCACGAAGTCACGGCGTGCGGGCCCATTTATCCACAGCGGTTCTAGCCCTCCCTCAGCCGCCCCTTAGCCTCCCTCGGCCTGATGGCCCCGGCGGCATGGACGGCCAGGGCCAGGCTGACCAGAAAATCGTCATGCCCGTCCGAAGGGTCAACATAGAAGCTCATGGTCCGATTGGGGCGGTACTGCGCCCTGGCCCGTTCCAGCTCGAACATGGTCTCCTCATACTCTCCGCAGCCATCCTGCCTGTAGAGCTTAAGCCTGCCCGAGTTCACACAGGACAGTAGCTCAAAGCCGAGGTCAGACTTGCTCTTAGAGGTGATCACCATCGGGACAACCCTGCTGCCCAGTTCATGCCTCAAGAAGCTGGCCACGGGCTGACCGATGCCGGTGGCATCCACCACTATCCTCCGGCAGTTCCAGACGTTCTTCAGGATATCTGCCATCTGCGCATGAAGCTGGGCGTGTGGCGTTCCCGTCCACCGGTATTGTTCCACAACCCTGAGCAGCGGCTGCGACGGACTGGCGGCGTCCACCTCGGCAATAGTGATGACTGTCGAATCGCGTCCTTTTGCCCCCTCATGGACAGGACACTCCGGTCCTGCCATGGCCTGCTCGTATTCACCGGCCAGATCGATGCCGGCAACATAGATTGCCTTTCCGGCGGGCTGCGACCGCCTTTCGTGGTCTCCCAGCATCAAAGCTATCTGTTGCCTCGACAGGAATCCCCCGCCATGACTCAAGGGCAGCAGCGCGTACTGCGTCCTGAACAGCGGGTGGTCCGCGCCAAGTCGTTGTCGTTCCGACTCGACGAACCTGACATAGTCGGGATTATACCGGCCCACCTCTTGCCAATCGTACCTGAAGTGTCTCCTGATGCCGTCCCGTTTCTCCAGGTCCAGGTTGGCCTGCTTCACCTCCTCCAGCAAGGTGCGGTCATCCCAGGCCGTGCCGTAAAGAATCGTGGTTACATTGGTGGCCGAACCCATGGGCCGGAACTCTTTGCTGTACTTTTGCTTGCACACGTCCTGTGCCTCATCGACCTCCAGAAGTATATCGGCGGTATGCCCCACCACTGAAGACGAGCCATCGGCGGAGAGAAAGATGGCCCTGGCGTTAACCAGCTGGATGACGTAGCCCTGTTGCAGGCTATAGATGCCGTCGAAACCGAAGTCATCGAGCCGGCGCTTCAGCCTGTCGATGGAGATGATGGTCTGAGGTCTGAAGGTGGGCGAGGCTTTGACAATGCTGCCACCTCGGCCCATGTACAGGGTCAACAAGAGGACCTCCAGATGTGCTGAGAGCTCGTTCTTACCGCCCTGC
>JACUUR010000100.1 GCA_014859205.1 Dehalococcoidia bacterium
CCGATTCTGAATACCTTGGTGCCACAGATCGGGCAGGTGCCCTGGGTTGCCGGTCTCTTGTTCTTCATGACAATGCTCTTGGGGTTCTTGATCTCTCTCTTGGCCCGGCACTTCATGCAGTACGCTTGCATTTGACCCTCCTTTCTTGGGAACGGATAGTAGGGCATTCCCCTGTACGATGTCAATAGCTCCTGTGGTTCCGGAGCCGCCACATCCGTTTTCAGACTGCTATGCGGCAGGTCTACGAGACCAGTATGAAAAAGCCCGAGTAACCTCGCTTCTCCTCCCTCCTACCGGCCGGGCTTGCTCTCCGCCTACCTTGTGCTGCCTCTCGGGCGCACCTTTCAGCTTTCGTCACACCCGAACCTTACGCCAGGGCCCGCTTGGCTACTCGGGACGGTGCTCATGTTACGGCTTACTGAGAGGCTCTGTCAATATGGCTTAGGTACTGGGAGATCGGTACTTGCTTGCGATACAGGACCACAACATATGGGCAGCAACTCCCTCAGGTTCGAGATCAGGAAGTCAGGCCCCTGTCGCTCAAGTTGCCAGCGCGCATGATAGCCCTCTTTTCTGATTATGGCCGCCGTCAGCGAATTCGCCGCCTTGGCGGCAATGATGTCCTCCTCCATGTCGCCCACATAGATGGTTTCCTCCGGACTTACCCCTAGCTTTTCGGCACTGGCCAGTATGGGCTTGGGCGAAGGCTTCTGCTCATCACAGTCCTCCTGCCCGATGACCGCTTCAAAGTAGCCATCCATCATCAGCTTCTTGAGGTGCTCCTTCAGAAACAGGCTAGGTATATTGGATGCTACCCCCAATACCTTTCCTTGCTTCTTGAGAGCAGACAGCACCTCTGCCACCTCCGGGAAAGCCCTGACACCGGAAGCGAAGCGCGGGTAGGACCGGCGGAATATCCTGTCAACCTCCTCCAGTGCCTCAGGCGGGATTCCATTCGCCATGTGGAATTCAGAGATGGGCAGCCTGAATGCCGCCCTGAAGTCCTCGAGCGTCCTCGGCCCCTCAAATCCCAGAGCAGCGTAGGCACTCAGGTTGGCTCTCCAGACTGTGACGATGTCATCCAGAAGCGTGCCGCTGGCATCGAATACTATCGCCTTGATCCGCATGACCTGCCCCGGCTTTCTCCGTTCCTGGTTCGGGTTGTTGAGGTGGTGAGTTGGAGCCGCACAGAACTGATGCTCGCTATTCATGTCGGCATCCGCGACATTATAGCACGCACAACCGACTGACCACCTAAATGCACCGCAGGAAGGAGGCCTCGCTACAACAGGCCTGCTTCAGTTGCGACGGCAGTTGATGGTCGTGGCCGGCCGGAATAGACTGATGATGAGGAGTTGACAGCGCGGTTCGGGAAGGATAGTATGAAACAGATTTCTGCGAAGTCTAGCCATCGTGCAGAAAGGCGGACAATGAAGACGGAAGAGGACCTCAACAAACAACTGGAGGATGTACTGGCCAGGATAGATGAGGCCAGAAGGGAACTGAAAGCCCTACGCAGGAATGCAACCGAGGGCGCCAGGGGAAGGGCCAGAGACAGCTTCCTAACGGGCAAACAGCGCATGCTTGAGGCTGAGGAAGCTGCCAGGCAGTTGGACAAACTCAAGCAGGAAGAACAGGAGATCCGGGCCAAACTGAGCTCGGACGAGAGCTAGCTCCTGTTGCTACCTGCTGTAACCGGCAGGTGCGCCGCACCCATCAGGCCCCGCGCAAGGCGCAGTTCCGGGCAGTGCGCCACGGCCCATTGTAAGGCCCGCCCCACGAACAACCCTTCCACGATGCCCACAATGATATCCGTGCCCAACCGGCCGCTGATCGCTCAGGCCCCATTACGTCAGAACAACCAGCAACATGTTCAGCCCCACCAGTAGAAGATTCAGGTAGTTGTGTGCGAGTATAGGGGTCAACAGGCTGCGGGTCTGGTGAAACACGACTGCATAGTAGATTCCAGCGACAAAGGACAGTACGAGCTGTGGCGGATAGGCACGCACAATCTCAAACGGCCAGATCGAGAACTGGATATGGGCGAACGTGAAGAACAACGCGGCGATCAGGCCGGCATGCGGAATCTCGAACTTCCTGAGGTCAATGCTGCCGTCGAATGCCGGGTACAGCATCATCATCACGAACCCCCGGAACAGAGGTTCCTCGCACGTGCCCGAGAGCAGAACCTGGAAGCCCAGGTAGCCGGACACGTTTTCCAGCGTCAGCGGGAAGTCAATCCATATAGGTGGAGCCACAAAGTAGAAGACTACATTCTGGATAACCAGGAAGCCTGTGGAGTACAGGACGAACAGCTTGAGATGACGCAGGCTGACGCTCATATTGTCGAGGTTGAATCCCCAGAACCCCAGATGCCGGTTGAACACGAGCATCAAGGCGATCGTGAGTATCAACTGCCAGACGTGATGCAGGGAGATCCAGAGGTAGACTCCATCGGGATCGATGTCCGGTAACCATCCAAGCGATAAGTTGGCCAACTGCCCTGCCACGCGCGGGATTATCAAGATAGCAAGAAACGTGATCAGAATAGCCAGAGGCCTGGATCGTGTTCTCATAAGACACCGCAAGCACTATGCCTGGATGTGTTCGTGGATCTCCAGCGGCATGTTAAGCCACTTGCCGCCGACGTGTCAACGGCCTTTACAGTGGGGTGCGGGCCAACCTGTTGACCCTACAGCATATTTCGGGTGCTGCATTAGAGCGGCCATTGACCGTGTCTGAGATGACTGATACCATACCACTTCGAGACGGCTTATGACCACGGGCGGTGCTTCATGACGCTATCACCGGAAGAAAGACGCAAGATCTACGAGGAAGAGAAGGCCCGGGTTGACGCCGAGCAGAAAGAGCAAATAACGGCGGGGGGTTCAACCACCGGACTGGAGCCGAATATCGCCGGCCTGCTTTGCTACCTCGGCTTCTGGGTGACAGGCATTATCTTCCTTGTCATCGAGCAGAAGAACAAGTTCGTCCGTTTCCATGCCCTTCAGTCGATAATCACGTTCGGGGCGCTGGCTGTTATCGGCCTGGTTCTGGGCTTGATACCATACGCGGGGAGTTTCTTCGGCGCCGTCATAGGCATCATCTCCATTGTCCTGTGGATCATCCTGATGGTCAAAGCCCACCAGGGCGAACTGTATAAGGTCCCGCTGGCAGGCCAGGTGGCCGCGGGAATACTGCCTGCCGAATGGCGGGCCGGAAAACCCGAGTCAGGAGGCGAACAGAGTACAGATGAGTCCGCACCCGGCGAAGGAACTACAGAACAGCCGGAGTCTGCAGCGACAGCTGCGCCCTCGACGTCAAAGAAAGATGACAAGGTGGACCGACGGCAGGATGGCCCCTCTCGAAGGGCCCGTGCCGACACTATCGCCGGCTACAGCGTGGTTATCTTCTTCAACGTAGCCCTGCTCATCTTCTTCACCTTCTTTCACAGGTATATAGCCTGGTACAGCACCAATCCCGACGGCAGCATTACCAGGTTGCCCCTGCTTACCGCTGAGTATTTCACCTTTCTCCCTATTCTGGTTACGGCATTCGTGATAACCATAGTCGCTTACATCATCTTGATCCTCTACGATCCCTACTGGCTCCGGGAGACGGTTCAGATTGCGCTTGCCGCGATTGGCGTCGCGGTGATCGTTAGTCTGCTGTCCATATTCCCCTTCGATTTCAGCGTGATCCCTAATGCCACAGTGGCCAGCTTCATGCCGGGACTAGTGACCGTCATCTTCGTCCTCATCGCCGTTGGTCTGGGAATCGCGGCGCTGGTGCGGTTCATAAAGCTCATGGTCACAGTGGGGCAATAGTGCGGGCATTCGAAACAAAGGAGGACATAGATGTCGAGAAATGCAAAGATAGCTTACGTGAGTCTGCTCGGCCTGGCGGGGTTGATAGTGTTACTGGTGGGACTGTTTACCGCTGCGTTTGGCTTCTTCATCGGGCTGATCATAGCCATAGCCTGCTGGGTGGGCAGCGGTATACTGGCCAGGTACTGGGAAGTCAAGAAATGACAGGCAGGGAAGCGCAACGCCGACGGGGGAGTGGAGGGGGCTGAGACGCTAACATGAGCCCGAATCAGGAGGAGAAGAGGTAAGATGAAGGTGACCGTATTTAACGGCAGTCCGCGGGGGCGGAAGAGCAACAGCCATCTGATCATCGAACCGCTGCTGGAAGGAGCAAAGCAGGCAGGGGCCGA